>NZ_AJFC01000235.1:0-19173 GCF_000256505.1 Rhodococcus sp. P14
GCGGGGCGCGGTGTGCGGTGATGCTGCCGACGACGCTGAGCATGGCCGCGCTGAGGATGACGTTGTCCGGTTCCGGGAGCCCGGGTCGCAGGGCCGCCAGCGCGGCCCCGATCCGGCGGTTGACCCCCCAGATCTCTCGCCGGACCGCGTCGCGGTCCTCCGCGGTGAGATAGCGGCTCTCCCATCGGTAGAGCCCGGCGGTGCGGCGGCATTCGACGGTGGTGCGGATCGCGGCGAGCAGCAGGCCGTCGAGGCGTTCGCCGGGGTCGGCGCTCGAGGGGCTCGCGGCGTCCGCTTCGGCGACCGCCGTCCCGAGCGTCGTGCCCAGGCTCAGGGCGGCGTCGCGGAACAACGCGTACTTGTTGGGAAAGTGCCGATAGAGGGCGGGGCCGGAAATGCCGACCGCGGCAGCGATCTCGTCGATCCCGACACCGTGGTACCCGCGTTCGCTGAACGCCTCGGCGGCGACCGCCGCGATCTGTGCCTTGCGGTTCTTCGGCCGTCGTCGCGGAGCCGGTGCTCCCTCGGTCGCCGTGCGGGCGGTCGACCGTGTCCGCGTCGCCCGCGAACCGGCCCGGGTCTGCTCCGCCACCGTACCTCCATTCATGCCGGGCGTGATGCCGGCAGCCTATCGCACACGTTAGCGGCCAACACCATATCTGCGTCGGCGAATCGGAGGGCCACGCCCCACGGAAAGGCCAGCGGAGAACCCTTGACAAACGCGGTTGCGCACCGCGAAAGTTAACGAGCATTCCCGATGTCACCACGGTGTCCGGCCGCTGCGCCGGACGTGTCCGTCCGATGCGCGTCGCGGCGCAGGTCCAGGATCCGAGGAGGTCCAGTGAGAACCCGATTCACCGAGGCATTCGGGGTCGAGCACCCCATCGTCCAGGGTGGGATGATGTGGGTCGGCCGCGCCGAACTCGTCGCCGCCGTGGCCGAATCCGGCGCTCTGGGCTTCCTGACCGCGCTCACCCAGCCGACGCCCGAGGACCTCGTGAAGGAGATCGCCCGGACCCGCGAGCTCACCGACAAGCCCTTCGGTGTCAATCTCACGATCCTGCCGTCGATCAACCCGCCGCCGTACGCCGAGTACCGGCAGGCCATCGTCGAGTCGGGTATCAAGATCGTCGAGACCGCCGGGTCCAACCCCGTCGACCACCTGCCCCACCTGAAGGACGCCGGCGTCAAGGTCGTCCACAAGTGCACGAGCGTGCGGCACGCGCTCAAGGCCGAACGCGTCGGAGTGGACGCCGTCAGCATCGACGGATTCGAGTGCGCCGGTCATCCCGGCGAGGACGACGTGCCCGGACTCGTCCTGATTCCCGTCGCCAGCCGGCAGCTGCAGATCCCGGTGATCGCCTCGGGTGGCATCGCGGACGCCCGCGGCCTCGTCGCCGCGCTAGCCCTCGGGGCGGACGGGGTCAACATGGGGACCCGGTTCATGTGCACCGTCGAGTCGCCCGTCGCGCATGCGGTCAAGGAACAGATCGTCGCCAACACCGAACGCGACACCCGGCTCATCTTCCGCACCCTGCACAACACCGCCCGCGTGGCGGCGAATTCGGTCAGCGCGGAGGTCGTCGAGATCGAATCGCGCGGAGCGGAGTTCAGCGACATCGCGCACCTCGTCGCCGGCGCCCGGGGCAGGAAGGTGTTCGAGGACGGCGATCTCGAGGCGGGCATCTGGACGGCCGGACAGAGCCAGGGCCTGATCGACGACATCCCGACCGTGGCCGAACTCGTCGAGCGCATGGTGTCCGAGGCGGAGTCGATCATCGAGGACCGGCTCCGCGGATTCGTGGCACAGGGGGTCGGGGCGTGAGCACACCGACCGGGGAGGGGCTGCGCTCGGAACTCGCCGACGGCATCCTGCGGCTGACCATCGACCGGCCGAAGCGGATGAACGCCGTGGACCTGCCGACCATGCGGGCGCTCGGCGCCGCGCTGGACGAGGCCGGCCCCGATCCCCGGGTCCGCACCGTCGTCCTCACCGGTGCGGGAACGGCGTTCTGCACCGGCGCCGATCTCGCTGCGGCAGCGACGAACCCGGCCGATCCGACCGAGGTCATGGACGTCGCGAACGCGGTGATCCGATCCATCGCGACGGTTCCGGTGCCGGTGATCGCCGCCGTCAACGGCCCCGCCGCGGGCGTGGGCGTGTCGATGGCTGTTGCGGCGGACCTCACCTATGCCGCCGAGAGCGCCTATTTCCTGCTGTCGTTCGTGAACATGGGGCTGATGCCCGACGGCGGAGCGAGCCTGCTCGTCCCGGCGGCGGTCGGGCGTGCGCGGGCCGCGGAGATGGCGCTGCTCGGCGAGCGGGTGTCGGCCGCGGATGCCGACCGGTTCGGCCTCGTCGCGCGCACCCTGCCCGACGCGCAGTTCGCCGCGCATGTCGCGGACGTGGCGGCTCGGACGGCGACGAAACCACGGCGCGCTTTCGAACTGACCAAGCGGGCACTTCATGCCACCACGCTCGGCCTGCTCGACGACGCGCTGGCCCGGGAGAAGAGCGGCCAGACCGAGCTGCTCGCCTCGGCGGACTTCGCCGAGGCGGCCATGGCCATGCTCGAGAAGCGAGCCCCGCGTTTCCCCTGACGACAGGCCGTGCACTTACCGGCGCGGGAACCCCGGTCGCCGCCCGGCTGCGTCCCGGTCGGACTGCCCTGTTAAGACGTTGGGCGACAATATCATTCGATGCGAGACGCGCTCCGTGCTGCGGGCGCCCGCGCCCTCCTCAACCGGTTGTCTCCCTGAGAATCACCATTAACAAAATGCTGGCCGAACAGGGGCGCTGCCTGTAATGTGCCTCACATCGAGAACCCGGATCGCGTCCCGTCGGCACCTCCGCCACGCCCCGAGAGGAATCCTCATGGCCACCGCCTCCACCCTCGCCGAGACCCAGCGCCTGCGTCGCAACAACTGGAACAACCACCTCGAGCGGCACGCCCTGATGATCCCGAACCGCACCGCGCTGCGGTTCCAGGGCCGGTCGATCACGTGGGCGGAGCTGCACGACCGGGTCGAGCGGCTCGCCGGTGCCCTCGCGCGGCGCGGCGTCGGCTTCGGTGACCGGGTCGTCGTGCTCATGCTCAACCGCCCCGAATACCTCGAAACCGTGCTGGCCGCGAACGCTCTCGGCGCGATCGCCGTGCCGGTCAACTTCCGTCTCACCGCGCCCGAGGTGGCGTACCTGTCGAACGACAGCGGGGCCTCGGCGATCGTGGTCGAGGCACCCCTCGCTCCGCTGGCCGCCGCGGTCCGCGCGGAGAGCGACGGGCTCGGCCTGTCCGTCACCGTCGGCGGGGCCCCGGACGGCGACAGCCTCGCCTACGAGGACCTGGTCGCCGAGACCGGCGAGCCGCACCCGGCGGTCGACGTTCCGGACGACACCCCGGCCCTGATCATGTACACCTCCGGGACCACGGGACGGCCCAAGGGCGCGGTGCTCTCTCACAGCAACATGTCCGCGCAGGCCCTCACGTGCATCCGTGCGTTCCACCTGTTCGACGAGTCCGGCGTCGGGTTCTGCGCCTCGCCGATGTTCCACATCGCGGCTCTCGGTGCGATGGCACCCAACCTGATGCTGGGCGTCGCCACCGTGATCCATCCGGTGGGGGCGTTCGACCCGAACGAGCTGCTCGACGTCCTCGAGGCCGAGCAGGTCACCAACCTGTTCCTGGTGCCGGTGCAGTGGCAGGCGGTGTGCGCGGCACAGCAGGCGAACCCGCGGAAGCTGGCCCTGCGCAACATCTCCTGGGGCGCTGCGCCGTCGTCCGACACGATCCTGCGCGCGATGGCCGAGACGTTCCCCGACGCGTCGAACGTCGCGGTGTTCGGCCAGACCGAGATGTCACCCATCACCTGCGTGCTCGACGGCGAGGACGCGCTGCGCAAGCTCGGCTCCGTCGGCCGGGTCATCCCCACCGTCCAGGCGCGGGTCGTCGACGACGAGATGAACGACGTGGCCCCCGGTGAGGTCGGCGAGATCGTCTACCGCGGACCCACCATGATGAGCGAGTACTGGAACAACCCGGCCGCGACGGCAGATGCGTTCCACGGCGGCTGGTTCCACTCCGGCGACCTCGTGCGCGTCGACGACGAGGGCTTCGTCTACGTCGTCGACCGCAAGAAGGACATGATCATCTCCGGCGGCGAGAACATCTACTGCGCCGAGGTCGAGAACGTGCTGTTCTCGCATCCGAAGATCCTCGAGGCCGCCGTGATCGGACGTCCGGATCCGAAGTGGGGCGAGGTGCCGGTCGCGGTGATCGCGTTGCGGCCCGGCCACGACGATCTTCCCCTGGACGAGCTGCAGCCGTTCTTCGACGAGCGGCTCGCCCGCTACAAGCATCCGAAGGACGTCGTGATCGTCGAGGCCCTGCCGCGCAACGCCAGCGGCAAGGTCGTCAAGCACCAGCTGCGCGGCGGCCTGTCGGCGGTCGTCCAGGGCTGAGACGCCGAGGAGCCGTCGGGGGACGGGAGGCCGCGATGACGCGTACGGGGGTATGGGAGTGACGTTCGAGCTGCCCGAGGCGAGGGGGCCGGTGCACGACCTGGCGATCCAGGTCGGTGCGTTGGTCGGGTTCTCCGTGGAGACCCTCGCCACCACCGTGCGCGTCGTCGCCGGCCGTCGACTCTCGCTCCGCGAGACGATCACACAGGCGCTGTTCGTCGCGAAGGTGTGCAGCGGCCCGGCGCTGCTGTTGATGCTGCCCGTCGGCGTGCTCATCGCGGTCTCCGTCGGCTCCCTCGCCGGCCGGCTCGGCGCCGGCGGGTACTCCGGCGCGATCGTCGCGTTCGTCGTGGTGGGTCAGGCCGCGGCGCTGGTGTGCGCACTCATGCTCGCCGGCGTCGGCGGCTCCGCGATCTGCGCCGACCTGGGTTCCCGCACCATCCGCGAGGAGATCGAGGCGATGGAGGTGATGGGGCTGAACGTGGTCGAGCGGCTCGTCGTGCCGCGGCTGCTCGCCTCGATCCTCGTGTCGGTGATGCTCTGCGCGCTCGTCACGCTCGTGGGTGTCGGCGGCTGCTATCTGTACGAGATCTACGTCGACGACGCCCCGGGCGGTGGCTTCCTGCGCACGCTGACCGAGTACGGCCGGCTGTCGGATTTCGTGATGGCGATGGTGAAGTCGGCGTTCTTCGGGATCACCTCCGCCCTCATCGCCGCGTTCAAGGGCCTGCACGCCAAGGGCGGCCCGAGCGGCGTGGCCGACGCCGTCAACGAGGCCGTCGTGCTCGCCTTCGTGATGGTGTTCGTCGTCAATACCGTGCTGTCCCAGATGTACACCGTGATGGTGCCGGCCGTGGGGACCTACTGATGCTGTCCCATTCCACCGTCACCCGGGTCCGCGGCGTCCACCGGTCGGTGACCGGCGTCGTCGACGGGTTCGCCACCGTCGGCCGCCACGTGCTGTTCGGGATACACACGGTCGCAGGCATTCCCACAGCGCTGCGCCGGTACCACAAGCACGTGACGTACCACGTGGGGGAGGTCGGCTTCGGCTATGCCTCGCTGCTCGCCGGGGGCGGCACCATCGGCATCGTCTTCGCGATGTCCGCGGTCGCCGCGATGATGGTCGGCGTCGAGACCCAGCGCGGCCTCGAGCTGATCGGCATGACGTCGCTGTCGGGAATGCTGTCCGCGATCGCCAACACCCGTGAACTCGCCCCGGTCGTCGCGTCCGTCGCGCTGGCGGCGAAGGTCGGCACCGGCTTCACCGCCCAGCTCGGCGCCATGCGGATCTCCGACGAGATCGACGCGCTGGACGCGATGGCCGTGCGGTCGGTGCCCTTCCTCGCCAGCACACGGCTGATCGCGTCCGCCGTCTGCGTGGTCCCGATCTACATGGTCGGCCTGCTGTCGGCGTACGTCGCCACCCGGCTCGTCGTCGTCACCTTCCAGGGCAACTCCGCGGGCACCTACGACTACTACTTCCACCTCGCGCTCGGCCCGTCCGACCTGTGGTACTCGCTGACCAAGGCCGTGGTGTTCGCGATGATCGTGGCACTCGTGCACTGCTCCTACGGATACCACGCCACCGGCGGACCGGAGGGGGTCGGTCGCGCGGCCGGGCGCGCGTTGCGCACCAGCATCCTGGCCATCGGTGTCACCGACGTGGTCCTGACGTTCGCGTTGTGGGGGCTCGTGCCGACCGTGCCGGGGATGGGGCTGTCGTGACGACCCAGCAGGCGACGGCGCCGGGTCCTGCCGTCACGGCGCCGCCCCCACCGCGGCGCGAGAGCCGTCGCCGGCGCCGAGACGGAACCGGCAGGGCGGGAGCGGCTCTCGTCGGGGTCGTCGCCGTCGTGGTCGTCGCCGTCGCGGGGGCCCTGCTCGTCGCCTCGGGGTCGGGCGGACTCTCGCGCGAGCCGGAAGTCACCGCGGTGGTCCCGGCGGGCGCGGGAGTGATCCACGGCGCCGCCGGGGTGCAGTACCGGGGCGTGCACGTCGGCCGGCTCGTGCACCTCGAGGCGGGCCTCGCGAGTTCACGGATCACGATGCGACTCGACGCCCGCGCGCTCCGAAACATTCCCGCCTCGGTGCAGCTCCGCATCGTGCCGCGCACCCTGTTCGGCGACGTCTTCCTCGAACTCGTCCCGGCCGCGGACCCTGCAACCGGGCCCCGCCTGCGGGCCGGCACACAGATCCCGGTGGACACCTCCGCCGAGGCGGTGCAGCTGGCGAACCTGTACTACACCACCACCGATCTCCTGCGGGAACTGCGGCCGGACCTGCTCGCCGTCACCCTCGACGCGATGAGCCAGGCCCTGGCGGGACGGGGCGAATCCCTCGGCCGCACCCTCGACCGCAGCGTCGCGCTCACCGAGCAGCTCGGCCCGCTGATCGACGAGGGACTGGCCTCCGCACCGCAACTCGCCGCGGTGACCGAGTCGATGGCCGCGGCCACCGACGACTTGGTCGCGACCCTGCAGAACGCGGCGGAGCTCTCGGAGATCGCCCTCGAACGCCGCGACGGTGTGGCACGCCTGCTGCGCGGCGGAGCCGCCCTGGCCGCCGACGGTTCCACCCTGATCGCGCAGAACACCGAGCGGATGATCGCCGTCGTCCGCGACGGTGCGCCGGTGCTCGAGACGTTCGCGGCCGACACCGTCGGGCTCGACGACACCCTGCGGCATCTCACGACCTTCGGCGACGCCGGCGCACGAGTCTTCGCGACCGGGCGGTTCGACATCACCGCCGTCGCGGACTTCTCGGATCCGATGCCGTACACCGCCGCCGACTGCCCCCGGTATCCCGGCATGGACGGCGCGAACTGCGACGATCCCGTCCGGACGAGCCCGATCGACCGGCAGCCCGTCCTCTCGGCCGCCGCGGAGCGGGAGCCGCTGGGATACCTGGAGCAGATCGCAGGTGGTGCCGACCCGTCCGATCCCGCGGCCACGGGGACGAATCCGTCCACCGCCGCGTCGATCCTGCTCGCGCCGCTCGTCCGTGGCACGGAGGTGGAAGTCTCGTGAACTCGCTGCTCGGACCGGGAGTGCGCCTCACGGCGTTCTGCGCCGTGGGAGTACTGGCGGCGGTCGTCGTCGGCAACACCCTCGACAGGACGATCGCCGGGTCCACCCGCGCATACTCCGCGGAGTTCACGGACGTCGAGGGGCTCGGCCCCGGCAGCGACGTCACGCTCGCCGGTGTGCGGGTGGGGCGCGTGTCCGACGTGACACTCGCGCCGCAGGACGACGGAACATCAAGAGCAGTAGTCGATTTCGAGGTGGAATCGGAGTTCGAGCTCACCACGGACGTCACTGCCGACGTGCACTACGGCGACATGATCGGCGTCCGGTACGTCGCGCTGACGCTGCCCGAGGACGGAACCGGCACCGTACTGCCCGACGGTGGCACGATCCCGGTCGGGCAGACGTCGCCGCCGGTCGACCTGACCGCGCTCGTCAACGGGTTCGAGCCGCTGTTCGAGGCGATCGACCCCGCCCAGGTGAACACACTCGCCACCGCCGTCGTCGAGGCGTTCCAGGGGCAGGGCAGCACACTGGATTCGCTGCTGCTGCACATCGCGTCGGTGAGCAGCGACCTCGTCGAGCACGAGCAGATCTTCGACAGCCTCGCCGTCAACCTCGAGACGCTCGTCGCCGTCGCGGACCGGCGCAGTACGGACGTCGGTCGCCTGATCTCGGGACTGGCCGTCGTCAGCGACGCCCTGGCCGGGGACGGCGATCAGCTCGCTGTGCTCGTCGAGCGCGGCTCCACCTCCGTCCGTGCCGCCGCCGCACTCGTCGCCGGCGCGACGGCCCCGCTCGCGAGCACGGTGACCGACCTGCGGGCGATGACCGACGCGTGGATCCCCCGGACCGGACAGTTCGATCAGGTGATGAGCGGCCTTCCGGAGCTGGCCGGCAACATCAACCGCATCGGCGACTACGGCGGCTGGCTGAACCTCTACATGTGCAACTTCACGGTGAAGAGCCACGACGCCGAGGTCAACCTCTTCGGCCCGGCCTACTCGGAGGTGTGCCGATGAGCGCCGTGCGACGGATCCGCGACGCCGCACTCGCGATGCTCGCGGGCCGGCACGATCGGACCGCCGACCCGCTCGTGGTGGGGACCGTCGGGATCGTCCTCGTCGCGGCGGTGATGGCCGTCGCCCTCGCCGCACCGCGGGTCACCTACCTCCTCCGCACCGACGAGTACACGGCGGAACTGGCGAACGCGGCGGGGCTGCAACCCGACGACCCGGTCTACGTGGCCGGGGTGCCCACCGGGCGGGTCGAGGACCTGCGGCTGGGAACGGACCGGGTCGTCGTGACGTTCCGGGTGGACGGCGGCCAACCGCTCGGCGATCGCACTGCGGCCGAGGTGAAGCTGAAGACGATCCTCGGCAAGCTCTACCTGTCGGTGACTCCGGCCGGGGCCGGGGAACTCCCCGAGGGCCGGATCCCGCTGGCACGCACCTCCGTTCCGTACAGCCTCGACCAGATCGCGGCGGACGCCGGGCAGGTGGCCCGCGATCTCGACGTGCCCGGACTCGAAGCGATGATGCGGACGCTCGCCGACATCGTCCCGTCCGACTCGGCCCAGCTCGCCGACGCCCTCGCCGGCGCCACCGCCGCAGCAGAGATGCTGTCGCGCAACGACGCCCGCATACACTCACTGCTCGAGGCGTCGCGCTCGCTCTCCGCGATCGTCGCCGGGCAGAGCGAGGACGTCGCGGCGCTGGTGCAGAACGCGACCACCGTCGTGTCGGTGCTCGCCGCCCGCAGGGACGCGCTCGGGCAGCTCGTGGCGGACCTGCGCCTGCTGACCGAGCGCACCGCCGCCTTCCTCGAGGACAACTCCGCGGAGATCGACGCATTGCTGGTCAACCTGCGTTCGGTGACCGACACGCTGAACCGCAACGCCGAGAACATCGATGTGCTGATGACCCGTCTGCCGCCGGCGCTGCGTGCCGCCGCCGACGCGTCGGGCAACGGCAACTGGGTCGACGTGCACGCCCCCGCCGGCCCCATCCCCGACAACCTGCTGTGCGCGCTCGGCGTGATGGAGGGATGCCGGTGACCACCACCCGGACGGCAGTGACCACCCGGACAACCTGGGCGCTCCGCGGGCTCGCGATCGGCGTCGTCGCGGTGGTGTGCGCGGCGGCGGCCTGGTACGTCTTCGTCGGCACCGATCGTGCCCGGACCGTGACCGCCGAATTCGCGTCCGTGAGCGGTGTCTATCCCGGCAGCAAGGTCGCCGTCCTGGGGCTGCCCGTCGGCACGGTCGAATCGGTCGAGCCGGCCGGCACCGTCGTGACCGTGACGATGCGGATCCCCGACGACATCGTCCTGCCCGCCGACGTCTCGGCCTTCGTGATGAGTCCGTCGATCATCAGCGACCGGTTCGTCGAACTGAGCCCGGCCTATGCGGGCGGGGCCCGGTTCGAGGACGGTGACGTCATCCCGCCCGAACGCAGCCACGCACCGATCAACTGGGACGAACTGCTCGAGAGCGTCGACACCATCGCGGCGGCGCTCGGGCCGGACGCCGGCGCGCTGGGGGCGACCCTCGACCTGGCCGCCGGTGCCACCGCGGGGCTCGGACCCGAGATCAACCGGGCGCTGCGTGCGGTGGGTGCCGCGAGTTCCGTCGTCGGCGCCCGATCCGAGGACATCGGGGCGCTCGTCGACGACCTCGGGATCGCGGTCGAGGCCGTGAACGCCCGTCAGGGCTCGCTGTCCGAACTGGCCACCGGGTTGTCCGACCTGGGCGCCGAGCTGCAACGGCAGAACCTCGACGTCGCCGGGCCGATCGGCCGGCTGACGACGATCCTGGACCGGCTCGACACCCTGCTCGGTGCCCGCGGGCAGGACATCGACGCCGTCGTCGCCGACGCGCAGGTGCTCACCGGGCTGTTCGCCGAGCACCGTGCCGATCTCGCGGAGCTGCTGGACGTGCTGCCGCTGACGATGCAGAACATCGACAACACCATCGGTGAGAACACCACCGCCCGCATCCGGCTGAACATCTCCACCCGGATCGGTCAGTTCCCGCGGGCGAGGGAGCTGTGCGAGCGGGAACAGCTGCCGTTGTGCACCGGAGCGGGATTCACCAACCCGATCACCGTCCCGATCGACCTGTCCGATCCCTTCCGGGATCTCGTGCCCCAGTCGCTGGACCGGGCCCTGGGAGGCGGCCGATGAACCGGCGCACGGCCGGGCTCGCCGCCGTCCTGGCCGCGGCGGCGGTCGCGGCCACGGGGTGCGGCGTGGGCCTGCAGCAGCTGCCGATCGGGCGCAGCGGCGAGGGCGAAACCTACCAGGTGACAGCGGTGTTCGACGGGGCGGACCGCGTCGATCCCGGCACCGAGGTGCGCGTCGGGCAGGCCGTGGTGGGCCGCGTGCGGTCGATCTCCACGGACGGCCGCCGTGCCTTCCTCGAACTGAGCATGAGCGAGTGGGCCGAACTGCCCGCGAACGTCGCCGCGTCGGTGCGGCTGCCGTCCGCGCTCGGCAGCCCGTTCGTCCAGATCGACCTGCCCGGGCAGCCGTCACCGGAGCCGCTCGCCGACGGGGACGTCATCGAGCGGACGGAGCGGGGCCCCGAGCTCGAGGCCACGTTCGCGATGCTGGGACAGATCGTCAGCGGCAGCGGCCTCGACGAACTCCGCACGATCACCACCGAGCTCACGACCGCGTTCGGCGGTCGCGGCGACAAGATCCGCACCCTACTCGAACGGATGGACCGGACGATGGCGCTCGCGGCCGGCAACGGCGATCACCTCGCCCGGACGCTGCGCGCCGCCGACGACGTCACGGCCCGGCTGGCGCAGCAACAGCAGCTGATCGACGACGGCATCGCGAGCAGCGCGGAGATCGTCGACCTGCTCGCGGCGCAGGAAGCGGACCTACGGTCCCTGGTGTCGAGCACGTCCACGATGCTGACGTCGCTGGACGCGATCATGGCCGACTCCGGCCGGATGGGCGGATCCGTCGACGACATCGCCGAGATCCTCGCCGGAATCCGGGACTTCAACCGGACGGTCGGCTCTGCGCTGACCAACATGGATGCCTTCGTCGACGGGTTCAACCGGTCCGTGCACGGCGACTATCTGCTGTTCGACGGCGCGTTCGACGTGCCGGGAGCGATCGACATGCTGCTCACGGGCGGCGTCCCGATGCCCGCCGCATCGCCGCCGGTCACCGTCCCGTCGGGGCTGCCGGACCTGCTCCAGGGAGGACTCCGATGAAACGGTCGGTGCTGGTGCAGGTTTCGCTGTTCGTCGTGCTCGGTCTGCTGGCCACCGCGTTCGGTGTCCGCTACGTCCTCGGCCCGCAGAGCTTCGGCGGTGGCCTCGAGGTGCGAGCGCACCTGGTCGACGCGCGCGGTATCGGTCCCGGGACGACGGTGACCTACCGTGGGGTCGCGGTGGGGGAGATCGACTCGGTGACGATCGACGACGGCGGTCGCGGGTCGACGGCGGTGCTCACGCTGGATCCGGACACCCGGATCCCCGTGGGCAGCACGGGCCGCGTCGCGACGGCCACCGCGATCGGCATCATCACCCTCGACATCGAACCGCAGACCGCCGAGGGTCCCTATCTCACCGACGGCGACACCCTCGAGGTGCCGGCGGACGCGCAGGGACTGCGGCTCGACCAGATGCTCGTCCGGATGAGCGCACTCGTCGAGAGCATCGATCCCGGATCGGTCGCGACGCTCGGCGAGACCTGGGGCACCGCACTCGCGGGTACGGGGCCCGACCTGCAGGCCCTGCTCGAGAACGCCGATGCACTCTCGACGATGGCGTCGGAACGGGCGCCGACCCTCGCGGCACTGCTGGAGCAGGGGGTCGACCTGGTGAACACGCTCGCCGAGAACTCCGGCACCTTCCCGGGCGCGATGCGGGCCGTGCGGGACGTCTCCGACCAACTCGCCGGTAGCCGGGACGCGCTCGTGTACCTGCTGGACCGGTCGCCGGAGGCCCTCGCGAAGACGGAGCGGTTGTTCGCCGACACCCGTGACGACTACGGGCTGCTGCTGACGAACCTGGTGACCGTGGGCGACGTGCTCGCCCCGCGCACCCCGGCCCTGGCAGCCGGCCTCGACTCGATCCCCGCGGCGCTCGGCGACCTGACCTCGGTGGTCGAAGGCGACCGTGGCGACTTCTCGCTCGTCGCCACGCAGGGGCCGGTCTGCTACTACGACACGCAGCGCCGCACTGTCGGCGACGAGAGCCCCCGCACCCCGAACCTGTCCCTGTACTGCCCGCCGGGCGAGGATCTCGCCCAGCGCGGCGCCCGCGTCGCGCCACGACCCGACGACCTCGGCCTGCAACACCAGACCACCCCCGCAATGGTGACCGGACCGGACATGGCGGAGGATCCGCTGCTCGTCCCCACCGGCGTCGAGGTACTGCAGTACTGGCAGAAGCTGTTGGAAGGACTGGGAAACTGATGCCGACCACCGAATCCACCACCGAATCCGCCGTCGACGACACCGCCACGCCCGCGCTGCCGGAGCCGGCGCCCCCGGGCTCCCGGCCGCGGCGACGGCTGCTGCTCGTCCTGATCGTGCTGCTCACCGCGGCCGCCGGCTTCTGCGGCTTCCGGTGGTGGCAGGCCGAGCAGGCCGAGGACCTACGGGCCGGTGCGCTCGAACGGGCGCGGGAGTACGCGATCGCGCTCGGCACCTACGACTACCGGCACTTCGACGATGCGCTCGCCGCGGTCACCGACGTCTCCACCCCCGAGTTCGCGGACAAGTACCGCGCGGTGGCGGGAGACCTGCGCGGGCTCGTGGAGAACGGGCAGGGCGTCTCCGTCGCGACCGTGTCGCACGCCGCGGTCGAGACACTCGACGCGGATCGCGCGACGGTGCTCGTGTTCCTCGACCAGGACGTGAAGAACGTCGCGGTGCCGGACGGGCGGGTCGACGCGACACGGTTCCTGATCACCCTCGACCGGGTGGACGACCGGTGGCTGCTGCAGGGAGCGGACGCGAAGTGACGATCTGCGAGGTGGCGACGTGGCGGACCTGACCGGGTCCGGCGACGGAGCATCGGGCCGGAGGCTCACGCAGGCCGCGCTCAACGCGGACGCCACGATCGCCCGGGTGGAAGCGGGTGCCTACCGGGATGTTGCCGATCCTGCCCGGACCGTGGCACCGGGCCCGCGTCGTGCTTCGCGGGCCGGGCCGTCCGGGGATGAGAAGACCCGTCCGGAAGGGAGTCTTCCGGACGGGCGGTCTCGCGTCAGTACCTGGGCGGGCGGACCAGGTCGTCGGACACGTGCGGATGCGCGGAATCCGATCGCACCAGGTAGGCCTCGAGGGCTGCGGTGCCGCCCAGTGCGGCACCGAGCAGCAGCAGTAGCTCGACCACGTTCGCGTTCATATCGGTTTCTCCTCTCGACGTGCGGCCCGATCGTCAGTCGGCCGTCGGGCGCTCCTGCTGGTCGCGGTCCGCGAACATGGCCTCGATGCGGGCCTTGATCTCCTCGGTGCTCATGGAGCGACGGGGCGCGGCGACAGCGGAGGTGTGCATGTGTGGTGGTGTTCCTGTCTGTGATGTCGGGATGATCGGGGCTCGGTCGACCGGGACGGTCAGTTCGTCCGGAGGAAGGACACGAGACCCGTGACGGTGGTGGTCGCACCGACCGCGGTCAGGCCGGTGACCATGAGGGCTGCGGCGCCGACGGAGACGGCGGCGCCGAGCGTGTGCCCGAGAGCGGCGCGCCACCCCGGCGTCGACGAGCCGGTGTGGGACACGAGCACCATCGGGGCGCTCCGGACGTCCTCGTAGCGTGAGGTGTGGTGGCGCGTTGCCGTGCCTGTCATATTCGGTTTATCCCCCTGCAAGCAATTCGTGACTTGGTTCACAAAACCAATGCCGATGTGTTGTACCCCATCACAGCGGCGTGCGCTACTCGTGCAGATGTCCAACTGTGCTCAGGGGTCCGCGCGATCGCCCGCGATCCGCACGTAGGAGGCGGCTCCGCGCTCCCCGCGACGCGCCGGCCGTTCCGGCGTGTCTGGTTGAATGGCGATCCGAGCCCCGCGTCGAAAGCGCGGCGACGAGGTCGAGGAGCGCACATGCAGAACGGTCAGTCCACGGCCGATCCGGCGACGGTGTTCACCGCACTCGCCGAGATCGTCTACCGCGGCGCGGGCCCTGCGGAGACGTACACGGCGATCTGCGTGGCCGCCACGATGCTGGTGCCCGGCTGCGACCATGCCAGTCTCATGCTGCGGGAAGGTAAGGCGTACGTCACCGTCGGTGCCTCCGACGACGTCGCGCGGCACGTCGACGACCTCGAGCGCGCGACCGGCGAGGGACCGTGCCTGGACGCGATCGAGGAGGACGCCGCTCAGATCGAGCCGGACCTGAACGTCTCCGAGCAGTGGCCGCATCTGGCTCCCGGCATCGTGACGCAGACGCCCGTGCGTGGAGCGATGGGGTTCCGCCTGCGAGTCGACGACCGCAAGGTCGGGTCGCTGAACCTGTTCTCCGATACGGCGGGGGCCTTCGACCTCGCGGCCGCCACCCACGCCAGCGTCCTGGCCGCCTTCGCGGCCGTTGCCGTCGCCGCCACGTCCCGGGGCGAGGACATTGCCTCACTGCGCAACGGCATCGAGAGCAACCGGGAGATCGGCAAAGCGGTCGGTCTTCTCATGGCACTGAACAAGATCTCCGACGATCAGGCGTTCGAGCTGCTCCGCCGGACGTCGCAGCAGGTCAACGTCAAGGTGGCGGAACTGGCCCGCACCGTCGTCGACCAGCATCGCCGCGAGACGCGCGAGATGAAGGGACGCCGTTGAGTTCCCGCCCTTGCATTCGGGGTGTGATGCAGATAACATCGGTAGTGCGAATCGAGCAGACGTCCGAGGACGACAGAGGCTCGTGAAGCAGAGATCCGGCCCGGTGAACGCGAAAGCGATTTCCCGGGCCGAACCCCTGTCCGGGGTGTTCGCGGACGCGGGGTGTTCACGGACGGCGGGTCAGGCCAGCCGCTCACGCCGCAACTGCTCGACCTCCGGCAGATCCAGCGGCGGCAGCGAGTCCACGCCGAGCGCGCGTGCCAGCAGCAGATCCGCCAGTTCGGGGTTGCGGGCCAGGACCGGTCCGTGCATGTAGGTGCCGATCACCGAACCCTGCACGGCGCCCTCGACGCCGTCGCCCACGCCGTTGCCGACACCCCGGGTGACCCGGCCCAGGGCACGAGCCTCCGGCCCCAGAGTCGTTCCGCCGCGGTGGTTCTCGAAGCCGGTCAACGGCAGGTGCAGCCCCTCGACGAGGGGAGTGGTCACGACCTCGCCGATGGCACGGGTCTGCTGCGGAGCGGTGGTCACGTCGAGCAGGCCGACGCCGTCGACGCGCTCGCCCGCCGACGTCTGGTACCAGTTGCCGAGCACCTGGATCGCCGCGCAGATCGCCAGGACCGGAGCCCCCCGTCCGGCCGCCCGTTGCAGTCCCGGATGCCGCTGCAGGTGTCGCGTGGCGAGGCGTTGCGCCGAGTCCTCGGCCCCGCCGAGGGTGTACAGGTCCAGGGAGTCGGGCACCGGGTCGGTCAGGTTGATCGACACGACCTCGGCGTCGTGGCCGCGCATCCGCAGGCGCTGCCGCAGGACCAGCGCATTGCCGCCGTCGCCGTAGGTACCCATCACGTCGGGCAGCACGAGCCCGATCCGCACGGTGGACTCAGACATGCGCGGCTCCCTTCGCCAGGGCGGTGTTCAGATCCCGGAACGCGGTGTAGTTGGCCAGGACCTCGACCCGTCCGGGCGGGCACGACGCGATGGCCCGGACCGGATCCGCCACCAGCGTGTGCTCGACCCCGGCGTAGGTCAGCCGCACGGCCAGGTCGGTACCGCGTTCGCCGGAGGCCACCACCTGCACGCCCTCGAAGTGCTCGAACCGCACGTCCCACAGCCACGACAGGTCCTCCCCGTCGGGCACCTGCCCGTTGACCGCGATGACCAGACCGTCGACCGTCGGGTCGATCATCGACAGGGCTTCCTGCCATCCGGCCGGATTCTTCGCCAGCAGCATGTGCACCGAATGCGGACCCACCTGCACGGTCTTGTACCGGCCGGCGACCTCCTCGACGACACCCGCGGCGGCGACGGCCGCGGCCGGATCCGCGCCGAGGGCGACCGCCGCGGCCACCGCCTGCGCGGCGTTGCCGCGGTTGGCGCGCCCCGGCAGGGTCAGCGTCATCGGCAGCACCAGCCCGTCCGGGCCGTAGAGATTGTCGTCGTCGACCCACCAATCCGGTTCGGGCCGTGCGAAATCCGATCCCGTGCTGCGCCAGTGCCCGTCCTCCCACAGGATCGGCTCGCCGGTGCGGGGGCAGCTGACCGAGTCGCCCGACCAGCCGGCGCCCGCCGCCACCCACACCACGTTCGGATGGTCGTAGGCGACGGAGGTGACGAGCACGTCGTCGCAGTTCGCGACGACCACCGCGTCCGGGTGCCGTTCGAGACCGGCCCGCAGCTTGCGTTCGATCATGTTGATCTCGCCCACCCGGTCCAGCTGGTCGCGGCTCAGATTGAGCAGCACGATCGCTTCGGGGTCGAGGGCGTCGGCGACGTGCGGGGTGTGCAACTCGTCGACCTCGATCGCCGCGAGCGGCGCCTCCTGATTGGCGACCAGCGCGGCGACGATGCCGGCGTCCATGTTCGCCCCGTCGGCCTGGGTGGCGACGGAGTCCATCGTCTCCAGCGCCGCCGCCGTCATCCGGGTGGTGGTGGACTTGCCGTTGGTGCCGGTCACCAGGACGGTGCGTCGTCCGCGCCCGAGCTGCTCCATCAGCCGCGGATCGATCTTCAGCGCGACGAGACCGCCGATCATCGAGCCCTTGCCGCGCCCGGCCTTCTGCGAGGCCCACGAGGCGGCCTTCGCCGCGCGCAGCGCCAGCCGCCCGCGCCCGGTGATTCGAGTGCTTGTACCCACGTCGCGAGTTTTCCACAGCGGCGCCGGCGTCGCCGCAGCGCCGCCGTGTCCGCGCCGTCACACGCCGCTGCGCCGGGGCGAATCGCTCACAGCATCCGCGGTGCCGGATGCATCCGCGCAGGTGGCGTGGTCCCCTGGGGCGGGGAGGTGGTCGCCGTGGCGGATGCGGACACAACCAGCGGGAACACCGGGACGTACGTCGTGGTGGGCGACACCACGGTCGCGCGCCGGGTCTGCGCCTCGCTCGTCGTCCTGGGCTGCACCGTGCGGCATGCGCCCCGGCCCGACGACGACGAGCTGCGGGCCCTACTGGACCGGCCGCCGGTCGCCGGGATCGCGGTGCTCCTGCAGGACGACGTGGTGGCGCTGCGGTACGCGCTCGCCGCGGCGCACCTGCAGCCGGACGCCCCGATGGTCGCGACGATCTTCGACCGCACGATCGGCGATCAGCTCGCCCGGTTCCTGCCGCAGTGCGACGTGACGTCGCCGGCGGACCTGGCCGTGGCGTCCCTGGCCGGGCCGTGCGTGGCACCCGACCTGCTGGCGGTGACCTCCACCCGCGGACCGCGCGGCATCCGCGCGGCCGGTGACGTGCTCGACGAGGTGCCCGTCGCGGTGCCGCGCCGCATGGCGTGGCAGCGGTGGGCCGGGCAACTCACCGCGGTGCTGCGCACCCACGAGACCGGCACCCGCATCCTGCTCGCCGGGCTGCTCGGGCTGGCTGCGGTGCTGTTCGGCGACTGGGCCTGGCTGACCTTCGGGGAGGGCAAGGGAACGATCGACGCGTTCCACGAGGCGGTCCGCGTGGTCACCACGGTCGGACCGGCGGCCGACCCGCACGGCAACGAGGCATACGCCGCGATCGCGTCCACCGCGATGCTGGCGACGATCGTGTTCACTGCCATGTTCACCGCCGGGGTGGTGGACCGGCTGCTGGGTCCGCGCCTGACCGCGCTGCTCGGCCCGCGATCGCTGCCCCGCTCCGGGCACGTGATCGTCGTGGGCCTCGGGCAGGTGGGTCTGCGGCTGTGCCGGGAGCTGCGGGACCTCGGCATCCCGGTGGTGGGTGTCGAGCGGGACACGAATGCGCGCAACCTGCGACTGGTGCGCGACCTGAATATCCCCGCCGTGGTCGGCGACGGCGGCGACCGCCGGCTGCTCGAGCGGGTCGGGGTCCATCGGGCGGTCGCGCTCGCCGCGGTGGGGTCCGACGACCGGGACAACGTCGCGGTCTCGCTCGCCGTCCAGGGCATCGCACCGGGCCTGCGGCTGGTCTTGCGCGCCGGGGAACGCGAGGTGCTCGCCGAGACGGGCTCGCTGCTGCCGCTGGGCGTGATCCGCGACGTGACGAGCCTGAGCGCGACGTACGTGCTCGCGCGTCTGCTCGGTCGCGAGCCGCTGGGGGTGGTCGCCGGTGCGGTGCATGTGCACCTGCGCCTTCCGGACGGCCGGTTCGAGGAACTGCCGATCGCGTCGCCGGGGGGCTGCCGGCACGCGCCGGTCGCGGGCGCGGGCATGCGGTAGCCGCCGGTGGGTATGCCGGAGGGGCAGGTATGCCGGAGGGAACCCGACCCGAGGGAGGAATCGTCGCGATGCTGCTCTCCGTGGGGCACGGACGGCTCGACCGGACGCAACTGGCCGAGCTGCTGCATTCCGCCGGCGTCGAGTCGCTGGTCGACGTCCGGCGTTTCCCGGGCAGCCGGCGCAACCCGGACCTGTCGAGCGACGCGATGACGCAATGGCTGGGGGGGGGCGG
>NZ_AJFC01000236.1:0-36095 GCF_000256505.1 Rhodococcus sp. P14
CGCCCGAGGACTCGTGGTGGCGGGTCGAGCAGTTCGCCGCCTACGCCGCCCACACCCGCACCGAGGAGTTCGCCGACGCGCTCGACGGGCTGCTCGAGGAGTCCGCGCGGCGCCGGACCGCGATGATGTGCAGCGAGAGCGTGTGGTGGCGATGCCACCGCCGCCTCGTCGCCGACGTCGTCGTGCTGCGGTTCGGCCACGACGTCGAGCACCTCATGCACGACGGCCGTCTACTGGCGCACGAGGCGGCGCCGGGTGCCCGCATGCGGGCGGACGGGCACGTGGTGTGGGACGGCGGGGATGTGGACGGCTAGGTGCCGGGCTCACCGAAACTGCCGTGCCGCCCGGCACCGCCGGCGAACCGGGACGCGCCCTCGAGCGTGTCGTGCGCCAGGGAGACCGCGCCGTGCCGGAATTCGTTGAGCAACGCCTGGTCCTCGTCGAGCCCGTGCTGCTCGAGCAGCGAGAGGCGGTCCCGGCGCAGACAGGTCTGCGGGAAGGCGGCGATCTCGGCGGCGAGGGCGCGGGCCGCGGTGAGTGCCTGACCGGCGGGAACGAGCCGGTTGACCAGCCCGATGCTCAGCGCCTCGCCGGCGTCGACGGGACGGCCGGTCAGGACGAGATCCATCGCGCGGCTCTCGCCGATGAGCCGCGGCAGCCGCACCGTGCCGCCGTCGATCAGCGGCACGCCCCAGCGGCGGCAGAACACGCCCAGGACCGCCCCCTCCTCGGCGACGCGCAGATCGGCCCACAGGGCCAGTTCGAGCCCGCCGGCGACGGCGTGCCCCGAGATCGCGGCGACGACGGGCTTGGACAGCCGCATCCGCGACACGCCCATCGGCCCGTCCCCGTCCGGGGCGACCCGGTTCGGGTGTCCCTCGCTGATCGCCTTCAGGTCGGCACCGGCGCAGAAGGTGCCGCCGGTGCCGTGCAGCACGGCGACCGCCGCGCCGTCGTCGGCGTCGAAGGCGCGGAAGGCGGCGGCCAGCGCCTCGGCCGTCGCCCGATCGACGGCGTTGCGGACCCCCGGACGGTTGATCCCGATCGTCGTGACCGGGCCGTCGCGGTCGACCAGCACCGGATCCGGTGTCATCTGATGTGCGGCGCGGATACTCCCTCGTTCACGAGGGAGAGGAAGCGCCGTCCTCCCTCCGGGTGGTGGTGCGGTTGCGGTCTGAGCCGGGAATCTCCTGCCTTCAGGAAGGAGAGGCGTTAACGTTCTCGTTCCGGCAGGCAGCAGATGGTCAGGACAGCGCCTTGGCCTTGAGAGCCTGGTACTCGGCTTCGGTGATGGTGCCCGCGTCGAGCAGCGCCTTGGCGTCGGCGATGTGCTCGGCGGGGGACTTGCCGGCGACCTCGCGGATGTAGCTGTCCTGGGCCTGCTTGACCTGGGCGTATTCCCGTGCGGACCGCTCGGCCATGCCCTTGCCGTTGACGATCAGGTAGATCAGGGCGGTGAGGAACGGCAGGAAGATCAGGAAGACGATCCAGATCGCCTTGATCCAGCCGGACTGCTGGTGGTTGCGGAACAGGTCGCCGATGATCGAGAAGAGCACCATCAGGTACGCGATGAACGCGAAGCTGATGATGATGAACCAGATGATGTCCCAGAAATCCATGTGACGCTCCCTTTCGTGGGGCACGCGCGAGGTGGGAAAACGCGGAATGCGGCGGCACTCCCCGGGGAAGAGTACCGCCGCATTCGTCCGAATTCCTGCCGAATCGACCGGCGTTCGCGGGACCCGGAGGGCTCAGTGCGCCCGGTTCACCGCCGACACCACCGCGCGCAGCGAGGCCGTCGTGATGGACGGTGCGATGCCGGCGCCCCAGACCAGGGTCGTGACGCCGTCGGGCCGGGTCACGTCCGCTTCGACGTACGCGGCGGCGAGGGCGTCGTCGCCGGCCGACATGGCATGCTCGGCGTAGCCGCGGACGGCCACCTGGTAGCCCAGGGATTCCAGGGCGTCGACGAAGGCCGCGAGCGGACCGTTGCCGGACCCGGTGATCTCCTGTTCCTTGCCGTGGTACTTCACGACCGCGGTGACGGTGTCGGTGCCGTCGTCGGTCTCGGCCGCCGTGACCTTCTGCCGCATCCGCTCGAGCGGAGTGGTCGGAGCCAGGTACTCCTCGTGGAAGATGTCCCACATCTCCTTGGGGCTGACCTCGCCGCCCTCACCGTCGGTGACGCGCTGTACCGCCTGCGAGAACTCGATCTGCAGCCGTCGCGGCAGGTTCAGGCCGTGGTCGTGCTTCATGATGTACGCCACGCCGCCCTTGCCGGACTGCGAGTTGACCCGGATCACGGCCTCGTAGCTGCGGCCCACGTCCTTCGGGTCGATGGGCAGATACGGCACCGCCCAGGTCAGGTCGTCGACGTCGGTGCCCGCGGCATCGGCGTCGGCCTTCATCATGTCCATGCCCTTGTTGATGGCGTCCTGGTGGCTGCCGGAGAAGGCGGTGTAGACCAGGTCACCGCCGTAGGGGTGCCGCTCGGGCACGGGCAGCTGGTTGCAGTACTCGACGGTGCGGCGGATCTCGTCGATGTCGGAGAAGTCGATCTGCGGATCCACGCCCCGGCTGAACATGTTCAGGCCCAGGGTCACCAGGCACACGTTGCCGGTGCGCTCGCCGTTGCCGAACAGGCAGCCCTCGATGCGGTCGGCGCCGGCCTGGTAGCCCAGTTCGGCCGCCGCGACACCGGTGCCGCGGTCGTTGTGCGGATGCAGCGACAGGATGATCGAGTCGCGCTTGGCCAGGTTGCGGTGCATCCACTCGATCGAGTCGGCGTACACGTTCGGCGTGGCCATCTCGACCGTGGCCGGCAGGTTGATGATCACCGGGTTCTCGGGGGTCGCGCCCAGGGTGTCGACGACCGCGTCGCACACCTCCTTGGCATACGACAGTTCCGTGCCGGTGTACGACTCGGGGGAGTACTCCCACCGCCAGTTCGTGTCGGGGTGGTTCTTCGCCTCCTCGAGCACCAGCTCGGCCGCGTCGGTGGCGATCTTCTTGACCGTGTCCTTGTCCGCCCGGAACACCACGCGACGCTGCAGGATCGACGTCGAGTTGTAGAAGTGGACGATGGCCGAGTGGGCCCCGGCGCACGCCTCGAAGGTGCGCTTGATCAGCTCGGGGCGGGCCTGCGTCAGCACCTGGATGGTGACGTCGTCGGGAATCGCGTTGTCCTCGATGATCTCTCGGACGAAGTCGAAGTCGGTCTGGCTCGCCGACGGGAAGCCGACCTCGATCTCCTTGTAGCCCATGCGTACCAGCAGGTCGAACATGCGCCGCTTGCGGGCGGGGCTCATGGGGTCGATGAGCGCCTGGTTGCCGTCACGCAGGTCCACCGCGCACCAGGCGGGCGCCCGGTCGATGATCTTGTCCGGCCAGGTGCGGTCGGGCAGCGTGATCGGCTCGACCTCCTCGGCGAACGGCCGGTACCGGTAGGTCGGCATCGAAGAGTTCTTCTGCTTGTTCCACGCCGGCTGATCGGCGGGGGCGGGCTTGCTCGGCGGCGTGATCGTGCGCGAGCCGGAGGTGAATGCGTCGGCGGGTGACATGACGTAGCTCCAAAAAATGGGGACCGGTGAGTCCGGATGAGGATACGACCGGCGCGACAACACCCCGCGACGGGAAGCCGGTCTGGTCAGATCCCGCCGCGGCGGCCGAGGAGAAGCGCGCGCTGCATGCCAGGCAGTGTACTCGCCGGCCCCGCCGGAGCCCACCCGGAGGTGAGGGATTCCATAAACGATCTCGAAACCGATCCCGAACAGCCGGGCCCGCGCGAACGTGACCCGATCGATACGAAGGGCCCCGCCGCGGTCCGTGCCGGTCCAATACGTTGACCTCATTCGTCACATGAGAATCACCTGTCACAGAAGTCCTGCGGAAGACGCGATCCGGTCACCCGGACGGGAGGAGAGTTCATGAGCGCGGTCCGCTCGGCGACGACGTTCACCTCCGCGCTGCTGCTGGCGCTCGGCTGCGCGGTGCCGTTCGCCGCCACCGCCCACGCCGAACCCTGCGGGAATTCCGGACCCGGAAGCAGCGGCTTCGGCAGCAGCAACCCCGGTGCCGGGACACCACAGGGACCGCTCCCGACGATCACCTCCGGTCCCACCCGCACCGTCGCCTGGGTCACCGGGCCGCGCAGCCCGAACCGGACCGACACCCGGTTCTCCGTCTCGGGTACCGATCTGGGAATCATGTGGGACAACGGTGAAACCGGACCCGGCCGCCAGGTGCTCATGGCCTTCGGCGACACCTTCGGCGACTGCTCGGTCGAGGGCGACGAATGGCGCCGCAACATCCTCATGCGCAGCGCGGACACCGAGCTGTCGGACGGCATCGCCGTGCCCGAGCCCCGCCCCGGCGATCCCTCTTCCGGCGCACCGGTGCTCGCCTCCGACCCGAACTTCGCCCGGGAGATCCTCGGCAGCATCGGCATCGACGGGGTCGAGACCACCGTCGTGCCCACCGCCGCTGTCGCCGTCGGCGGCACCCAGTACATCAACTTCATGTCGGTGCGCGCCTGGGGCGAGCCCGGGGAATGGTGGACCAACGCCTCCGCCCTCGCGTACTCGACCGACAACGGTGAGACGTGGACCGTCGACCCGGCCACCGCGCGGATCAACACACCGGTGGAGGTGCCCGGCGTCCAGCAGCTGGCCGTCGGCAACGCCGGGTTCCAGCAGCACGCGTACGTCAAGCACGAGGGCTACGTCTACGACTTCGGCACGCCCAACGGCCGCTTCGGACCGGCCTACGTCTCCCGCGTGCCCGAGGCGCAGATCCGAGACCTCGGCGCCTACGAGTTCTGGACCGGCACCGGCTGGGTGCTCGGCGGAATCGATGCGGCAGTGCCCGTCGTCGACGGCCCGGTCGGCGAGATGTCGGTGCACTGGACCGGCAGCACCTTCGTCCTCCTCTACGGCAACGAGGAAGGCGGCCGGATCGAGATGCGCACGAGCGCGCGGCCGGAGGGCCCGTGGAGCGCGCCGCGCGTGCTCGTCACCAGTGCCCAGATCAGCGGCCTGTACGCGCCGTACATCCACCCGTGGTCCAGCGGCAACGACCTCTACTTCGTCGCGTCCCGCTGGAGCGACTACAACGTCATGCTGCTGCGCACGACCGTCGCGGGCTGAGCCGCTCGTCCCGAGCGGCCGTTGCCGGTCGCATCCCGCCGCGCGGACCCGCGTCCCGCCGCGCGGACCTGCAGCGTCCGCCGGCCCTCCCGCCCGCCGCTGCCGTTGCCGTCCGAGATCGCGTTCGGGCCCGGCGATTACGGTCTGCTGCCGAGGTTGCCGCCAGATGGGCGGGGCGGGTCGGGGCAGGTCGGGCCGCATCCCTTCGGGCCGCATCGGTAAGCTGGTCCCCTGGACTTGCACCCAAGACCCCGGAGGTTCGCCAGCGTGGCACTCGTCGTCCAGAAGTACGGAGGATCCTCGGTCGCGACGGCCGAACGGATCCGGCGCGTCGCTGAACGGATAGTCGAGACCAAGAAGGCGGGCAACGACGTCGTCGTGGTCGTGTCGGCGATGGGCGACACCACCGACGAGCTGCTCGACCTCGCTCAGCAGGTGTGCCCCGCCCCGCCGGCGCGTGAGATGGACATGCTCCTCACCTCCGGTGAGCGCATCTCCAACGCCCTGGTCGCGATGGCGATCCACTCGCTCGGCGCCGAGGCACGCTCGTTCACCGGCTCCCAGGCCGGCGTGATCACGACGGGCAGCCACGGCAACGCGAAGATCATCGACGTCACCCCCGGCCGCGTCCGGACCGCGCTCGACGAGGGCAGCATCGTCCTCGTCGCCGGTTTCCAGGGCGTGAGCCAGGACAGCAAGGACATCACCACCCTCGGCCGCGGCGGGTCCGACACCACCGCCGTGGCCCTGGCCGCGGCGCTCGACGCCGATGTCTGCGAGATCTACACCGACGTCGACGGCGTCTTCACCGCCGACCCGCGCATCGTCAAGGACGCGCAGCGGCTCGAGAAGGTCTCGTTCGAGGAGATGCTCGAGCTCGCGGCCTGCGGCGCGAAGGTGCTCATGCTGCGCTGCGTCGAGTACGCCCGCCGCTACAACGTGCCCGTGCACGTTCGTTCGTCGTACACCACCAAGCCCGGCACCATCGTGTCCGGATCGATGGAGGACATCCCCGTGGAAGAGGCTCTGATCACCGGCGTCGCGCACGATCGCGGCGAGGCCAAGGTCACCGTCGTCGGCCTGCCCGACACTCCCGGCTACGCCGCGAAGGTGTTCCGCGCCGTCGCCGAGGCCGAGATCAACATCGACATGGTGTTGCAGAACATCTCCAAGGTGGAGACCGGCAAGACCGACATCACCTTCACCCTGCCGAAGAGCGACGGCCCACGTGCCGTGGAGTTGCTGAGCAAGCAGCAGGAGGAGATCGGCTTTACCCAGGTGCTGTTCGACGACCACATCGGCAAGGTCTCGCTCGTCGGTGCCGGAATGAAGAGCCATCCGGGCGTCACGGCGAAGTTCTGCGAGGCCCTCGCGGACGCGGGCATCAACATCGATCTCATCTCCACCTCGGAGATCCGCATCTCGGTGCTCGTCGACGACACCGAACTCGACGACGCGGTGCGCGCCCTGCACGCCGCCTTCGAACTCGGCGGCGACGAGGAAGCCGTCGTCCACGCCGGAACGGGACGGTAGATCATGACCACCATCGCAGTCGTAGGTGCCACCGGCCAGGTCGGCATCGTCATGCGCACCCTGCTCGAGGAGCGCAACTTTCCCGCCGACAAGGTGCGCTTCTTCGCCTCGGCCCGCTCGGCCGGCAAGAAGCTGCCGTTCCGCGGGGAGGAGATCGTCGTGGAGGACGCCGCGGCGACCTCCGACGAGGATCTGAAGGGCATCGACATCGCCCTGTTCTCGGCCGGTGCGACGCTCTCGCGTGCCCAGGCGCCGCGGTTCGCCGCCGCCGGGGCGGTCGTGGTCGACAACTCCTCGGCCTGGCGCAAGGACCCCGAGGTGCCGCTCGTCGTGAGCGAGGTGAACCCGCAGGAGGCGAAGAACCCGCCGAAGGGCATCATCGCCAACCCGAACTGCACCACCATGGCCGCGATGCCGGTCCTGAAAGTGCTGCACGACGAAGCCGGCCTGCAGCGACTGATCGTCTCGAGCTACCAGGCGGTCTCCGGCAGCGGCATCGCGGGCGTCGAGGAGCTGCTCGGCCAGGCCCGCGCCGTCATCGGCGACGCCGAGAAGCTCGTGCACGACGGCAGCGCCGTCGACTTCCCGGCTCCGGACAAGTACGTCGCGCCGATTGCGTTCAACGTCCTGCCGCTCGCGGGTTCGCTCGTCGACGACGGCAGCGGCGAGACCGACGAGGACCAGAAGCTGCGCAACGAGTCCCGCAAGATCCTCGGACTCCCGGATCTGCTGGTCTCGGGTACCTGCGTGCGCGTGCCGGTGATCACCGGCCACTCGCTGTCGATCAACGCCGAGTTCGAACGCCCGCTGTCGGTGGAGCGCGCGAAGGAACTGCTCGCGAACGCCCCCGGCGTGCGCCTCGTGGATGTTCCGACGCCGCTGCAGGCCGCCGGCCAGGATCCGTCGCTGGTGGGCCGGGTCCGGCAGGATCCGGGTGTGCCGGAGGGCCGCGGTCTCGCGCTGTTCGTCTCGGGGGACAACCTGCGGAAGGGCGCTGCCCTCAACACAATTCAGATCGCCGAGCTGCTGGTGTAGGTTCTTCGGACCCTCGAAGGGGAGGTTGCCGCGACACGTCGCCGGCAACCTCCCCTTCGGCGTTCTCAGTGGGCCGTGGACGCATAGGCGCGTCGTTCCTCTTCCCGGGTCGACGCCGTGACGCCGGCAGACTCGTCGGCGAGATACGCGGTGCCGCCGACGAGCATGATCAGCGCGCCCGCGATCCACGCGGTCCAGGCTGCTCCGTCGCCGGCGAACTGTCCGATCCAGGGCGAGATGAACAGGATCAAGCCGACGACGGACAGGGACCAGTGATCCTTGGTGGGGTCGCGGGCGATCAGCGACCACAGGGCGTAGATCGCGGCGATGGCACCCAGTCCGAGAGTGACACCGGAGCCGACGGGGGTGGTGTCGAACCATACCGATGCGGTCATGGTGACGATGCCCAGGATCAGGGCGATCGCTCCGGCCGACGAGTTCGAGATCTTCATGTGCGCACCTCTCTTCGAATCGCTACATGTTGCGTAGCTACATCAAGTGTAGCGCTGTTGTAGGATCGTCGTAAGTCGAGACAGCGGACAGGAGTGGCGCATGCGGCAAGGTGAGGGGACTGCCACGCCGGAGGAACGCATCGCCGACGCCGTGCTCGAACTGCTTCGTCGCAAGGGACCCAAGGCGGTGACGATCGAGGCCGTGGCCGCACACACGGGCATGGCCCGCACCACCATCTATCGTCGCTACCGCGACAGGGACGAGATGCTCACCGCGGTGATGGAGCCGATTGCGCAGCCCTCGCCGCCCGATCCGGACGCCACGGCGCACGAAGTACTGATGTGGCTGGCCGAGCAGTCCCTGCGTTCGGTCGACGGGGGCGTCGGCTTCGGCGGCCTCGCTGCGCTGGTGACCGATGCGGATCCCGCGTTCACCGGTCTCATCCGCTCGGTGCTCGTGCGCCACCGCAGTACCTTGACAGAGGTCGTGCGACACCACATCTCGCGGGGAATCGTGCGAGCCGACCTCGACGTCGAAACGTTCCTGGACTGCATCGTCGGCGCCTACTGCGCGGAACGGGCCCGGAGCGGTGACATCGACGCCGACTGGAACGAACGGGTCGCGCTGACACTGTTGCCCGCGTTCGTGCAACCGTAAGCCGTCCCGAAACGAGCGAATGTACCCTTCAGCTTCGTAGATCGACAGAAGGGTACATTCGCTCGACTGTAGGCGGCGGCCGCTACTCGAACATGCGGTAGACCGCCTCGACGACGACGGCGGGCCGCTCGCTGCCCTCGAGTTCGATCAGGCCGTCGATGGTGATCTGGACGCCGCCCTTCGGCAGCTTCTCGAACGACTTCAGCGTCGCGTCGAGGCGGACCTTGCCGCCGGCGGGCACGGGACTGGTGAAGCGGACCTTGTTCAGGCCGTAGTTGACGGCCATGGTGACACTGTCGACCTTCAGGACCTCGCTCCACATCGGGATGATCAGGGAGAGCGTCAGGTAACCGTGGGCGATGGGACCGCCGAACGGGCTCTCCTTCTTCGCCCGCTCGACGTCGAGGTGGATCCACTGATGATCGTCGGTGGCGTCGGCGAAGGTCTGGATCCGGTCCTGCTCGATCGCCATCCACGAGCTGACGCCGAGCGGTTGCCCGACGAGTGCCTCGAGGTCGGCCAAGGTGGCGACGTGGGTGATGGAGGTGGCGGGGACGGTCATGGGGCCTCCTGTGCTCAGCGCTTGATGCCGAGAACGCGCAGTGCGTTCTGCTTGAAGATCATCGGTGCGATGTCGGGTTTGATGTCGAGAGTGGCGAAATCGTTGCGCCATCGATCCACTTGGATGACGGGGAAGTCGGAGCCGAACAGCACCTTGTGGCGCAGCATCGTGTTCGCGGCCTTGACCAGTTGCGGCGGGAAGTACTTGGGGGACCAGCCGGAGAGGTCGATGTAGACGTTGGCCTTGTGGGTGGCGATGGAGATCTGCGCGTCGACCCACGGTACCGCGGGATGGGCCATGACGATGGTCAGGTCGGGGAAGTCGGCGGCGACGTCGTCGAGCAGCATGGGGTCGGAGTAGCGCAGCTTGATGCCGTGCCCGCCGGGCAGTCCGGCGCCGATGCCGGTCTGGCCGGTGTGGAACAGGGCGGGCACGCCGGCCTCGATGAGGGCCTCGTAGAGGGGGTAGAACTGCCGGTCGTTCGGCTCGAAGCCCTGCATGCTGGGGTGGAACTTGAAGCCCTTGACGCCGTACTCGTCGACCAGGCGGCGCGCCCGTTTCACAGCGGCCTTGCCCTGCAACGGATCGACGGAGCCGAAGGGGATGAGCACGTCGTTGTGGGTGGTGGCGAGCTCGGCGATCTCCTCGACCGAGTTGGGGGCGTGGCCGGTGGCGGACCGGGCATCGACGGTGAACACGACGGCGGCCATGTTCCGCTGCCGGTAGTGCTCGGCGATGGAGTCGATGGTGGGGGTGCGTTCCTCGCCGGACTTGAAGTACTTCTCCGAGGCGGCCATCAGTTCGTCGTCCATGGAGCGGTGTCCGCAGCCGTCGATCTCGACGTGGGTGTGGATGTCGATCGCCTCGATCGCCTCGAAGTCGATCCCGTATTCGTAGCGGCTCACTTGGCGAGCACCTCCTCGGGGAATTCCTCGCCGACGGACTCGACGCGGTCGGCGAACACGATGGGCCACTGCGCGGCCACGTCGTCGGCGGAGAAGCCGCCGTCGTGGAAGGCGGTGGCGGTCAGCTGCGGATGCGACCACAGCGCCAGGCGGTCGCCGCCGACGGAGAACGCCTGCCCGGTGATGTCGGCGGCGTCGTCGGAGGCGAGGAAGGCGATCAGGCCGGCGACGTCCTGCGGGGTGCCCATGCCGACCTCGCGGCGGATCACCGCGGGCAGCTCGCCGGTCTGCTTCATCTGCTCGATGTAGGGCGCGAAGATCGGCACGGTCTCGGTCATCGCGGTGACGGCGACGGGGCACACCGCGTTGGCGGTGATCCCGGCGCGCTGCAGTTCCATCGCCCAGGTGCGGACCATCCCGACCACCGCGGCCTTGGCGCCGGAGTAGTTGGTCTGCCCGAAGTTGCCGCGCTGCCCGGCCGGGGATCCGATGGCGATGATGCGCCCGCCCTCGCCCTGCTCACGGAAGCGCAGCACGGCCTCGCGCACGCACGTGAACGTGCCGCGCAGGTGCACGTCGATCACGGCGTCGAAGTCGTCGTCGGTCATCTTCCACAGCACCTTGTCGCGCAGGATGCCGGCGTTGGTCACCATCACGTCGAGGCGGCCGAAGTGCTCGACCGCGGCGGCGACGAGTTTTCGAGCCGTCTCGGTGGGACCGACGGGGGCGACGACGGCGACGGCGCGTCCGCCCGCGGCGGTGATCGTCGCGACGGCGGCATCGGCGGTGCCCCGGTCGACGTCGTTGATCACGACCGCGGCGCCGTGACGTGCCAGCTCGGCGGCGTAGGCGAGGCCGAGGCCCTGCCCGCTACCGGTGACGACGGCGACTTTGTTGCTGAGGTCCACGAGATCCTCCGTTGCTCGAGCTGATGAACTCCCAATCACATAGGAACATCTACTATTGAGAATGTCAACGATTGAGGAACTGTTATCCTGAGGGTCGCGACGAAAGGCTCTCGGAATGGAACGTCGACGCGTCCTCGAGGACGACCTGGGATTTCTGCTGACGCGTGCCAGTGCGATGGTGGTGCGATCGGTGAACGAGGCTCTCGCCCCACTCGGGCTGCGGGTGCGCCCCTACACGGTGCTCTCCCTCGCGTGCGACGAACCCTCCGGTGTGGCGCAGCGCCGCATCGCCGCGGACATGGGACTCGACCCCAGCCAGATCGTCGCGATCGTCGACGAACTCGAGAACCGGAATCTGGTCGCCCGCACCGCCGACCCGGGCGACCGGCGCAACAAACTCGTCGTCGCCACCGACGAGGGACGAAAGCTGTGTGACGAAGCGCGCCGGCTCAGCGAGGAGGTGTCGGACCGGCACTTCGCCGGCGTGGACCCGGCTCTTCTCGCCGAAATGCGCACTGTGCTCGGCCGCATGGTTTTTCCCGAGTCGGTGAACGCCGCCCGCTGACCGCGCGCTCGTCCACGGGCGCGGTCGGGGCGTCCGGGGTGTGGAGTTGTCGACCCATCGAGGGTCGGCAGGGTATCGGCAGCCTGACGAGCTGGCTGAGGTGAGGGCCGGGTGCGGTGGCGTAGGGCAGACCGGCCTCGGCGCAGTCGAGCCGAAATCGGTCGAGCACGTCCACGCTGCCGTCGGAACAGCGGGTAGCCGGCCTCGAGCAGTCGGAGGTGCCGAAACCGGTGCCGACGGCACAGCCGCGAACCGGACCGTTCAGGCCGGCGGTGTCGAACGCAGCGACGGAGTCGAAGTAGTGGTCACAGGCCCTCCGTCGCGACGAGGTGCTCGACGACGCGGCGCAGTCGCCCGCGGTCGATCTTGCTGTTGTGCCGCGGGTCGGTCGGTAGCGCGGTGGACAGGTGCACCGGGGTGGGCCGTGGCAAGTGCAGCCGCTGGGCGAGGATTGCCATGGTGCCGAGGTCGACGGCGCGAGGATCCTCGTCGTGGGGAAAGACGTAGAACAGGCGGTCGAGATCCTCGAGATACACCACTGCGCTGAGCAGGAACCCGGTGACCATGTTCCACATCTGTTCGAGCGCATCGGGATGGATCGGGCCGTGTGGGGAGTCGACGACGTCCTTTCTGCGGCACAGGTACCACACCAGACCCGAGGAGTCGATGTAGCCGAAATCGCCTGTGCGGTGCCATATCTCACCGGTTCGCGTATCGCGCAGTTTGGCGGTGCGCACGGCGTCGTCGCGGTGGAAGTAGGTGGTGCTCACCCGAGCGCCGGAAACGACGATCTCGCCGGTCCTCTCGGCAGGGAGGCCGTCGAGCGCTACGTCGAAGTGCGGCCCCTCGAACTGCGATTCGACGACAGCGACGTCCATGTCCGCGGGCGGCCGCCCGAGCGGGGTGCCCATGCCGGTCCAGGTTCCGAGCTTCGAACGGTACACGTGCTCGTCGGCGCCGATCAGGGTGATCGGCATCAACACTTCGGTGCTCGCATACGGCACCACGACCTCGGCCGGGGCGAGCCTGTCCTGCATGCGTTCGACCAGCCGGGCGCCGATGGCCGACCCCGCGGTGGCCACCCGTCGCAACGCCGGGGCGGGCAGGTGATGCTGATCCATATGGGTGATCAGGCGATGCCACACCAGTGGCGAAGCGAACAGGTAGTCGCTGCCGGAGACGGCCAGCTGCTGGTAGAACGCGGCGACGTCGAGGCGAGCGGGTTGGACGGTGGCCAGGTCCGGCAACACCACGCGTCGGCCCATGGCCACGGCCACCAGAGCCAGGTGTGGAAACAGGCAGAACTCGGAGGAGATCTCGTCGCTGCGGTAGTAGCGCATCTGCGAGGCGAGCTCGCGCGAGGTCCACGGCACGCCCTTGGGGATGCCCGTGGTTCCGCTGGTGTAGAGCAGCAGCACGGTATCGGCGATGTCCCACTGCATTTCGCTCCGACTCGGGTCGGGCAGAACCGTACCGAGACGAGCGCTGTCGAAGCCGGTGCTCGTCGGGGTGCAGACGATGCCGTCGTAGAGATCCGCTCCGGGGCAGGGCAGTTCGGAGACCCACACCGGCGCATCGAGGTCGGCAAGGCACGCGGCCAGCGTGTCGGGGGGCTGGTTGGGGTCGAGGAACGCGGGGACTGCTCCTACCAGGAATACGCCGTAGCAGTATGCGATCAGCTCGACGCTCAGCGGCAGCGTCACCACCACGTTGTCGCCTGGCCGTACACCCAGCTGGTGCAGGTGTGTCCGTGCGGACTCGGCCGCGTGCTGGATGTCGGAAAAAGCGTGCTGCGACGACGAGCGCAGATCGGTCACCGCGATCCGATCGGGGCGCTCGACGCATGAAGTGGCCAGCCCGTCCAGCAGTGCATGTCCGGACGTGACGACGGTGTGGCGAGAATGCATGACCCCCCTTGATGGAACCGAACTTGCACAACGACGTGATGCACGGGGGAGACTGCTCGTGAAACCGTCCAGTTCCCGAATGCTCGTTCGGACGCCTCGAATGTCGTATCCCCCCGGAACCCCACCCGCGCAAGATGGTACGGTGCGGAGAACGCGAATGTCTGCCGGATGAAAGTGATCTCCGCCACGGGGTGTCCCGGCGCCACTTCTGCAAGCGCCTGTGATCCCTGAGCGAACGGGACGACAACGCTCGCCCTGCATCGTGGTCCGCGGGGGCACTGGCGCTCGGGGAGCGACTCGGTCACGATCGACAGGTGGACCGCGCCGCCAGACTCACGCTCGCCGTCGAACGACAGGACGATTGCTGCCTGTGGTGTGGCCGACGGTTCGGACCGTTGATTCCGCCGACCACCGAACATCTCGTGCCACGAGTCAAGGGCGGTCCCAGCATCGCGGCCAACGAGGCCGCCGCGTGCCGGCGGTGCAACGCCGACCGCGGTCACCGGGGTCCGGTCGAGTGGCTCGCCGAGTGCCGGAACCGGCGCGGCTGGGCCCCGCAGGCGAGCCTGCTCGCGACGCTCCTGAACGCGCTGGACCTCGAACTCGCCAGCGCGGGTGGGCATCGCCGCGCCCGGCGATACCTGGCCGGCCAGCTGCGACGCTGCCGGAGCAACTGCTGAGGCGTGCGGACAGATCGTCGGGAAGGATACGGGCGGCGCTCAGTCCAGAATCTCCTTGAGATAGGCGGTGATCATGGCCGTCAGCTGGTCCGCGACCACCTCCGGCTCGATCGGTGGCTGATCGAGCACGTAACCGACCGCGACGTTCTCGACGGTGCGGACGAGCATCCACGCGATGGCGTCGGGATGCTCGATCCGGCGCCGGCCGGGATTGAAGCGCAGCCACATGGCCAGCAGCGCGTCGATGCGGTGCTCGAACGCGACCAGCCGGCTGTCCGGCGTGCGGGGGAGTTGCTCGACGAGCACGCGCAGCAGCCGGGGGTTCTCGCCGAGTGCCTCGAGGAGTACGCGCATGTTGGTCCGCACCGATTCGGTCCAGGTGGGGGCGTCGAGCGCATCGGTGAACACGTGCGAAATGCGAGCCTGAACCTCCTCGGTCCACCGGTCGACGACTTCGGCCACGATGGCGTCCTTGCCGGGGAAGTACTGGTACAGCGAGCCGGGGCTGATACCGGCGGCGGCGGCGATCCGGTTGGTGGAGGCGCCCTCGTATCCGTGGGTGAGCAGGACCTCCCGGCCGGCGGTCACGATGCGCTCGACCATCGCCTGGGAGCGGCGTTGCCGTGGCACCCGGCGCAGCCGGCTCTGCTCCGCCGGCCTCATCGGCGCCCCCCGGACGCGAATTGAACGCGAGTATTTGCTCGTGTCAGCATCGGCTCATGGTGGCACACGAGATTCGACAGGACGCGCAGGCGGCCCGTTACCCGCGCCGGTACGCGGGCATCCGGCCCAGGAACCAGCGCATCGGACGCCCGCTGCGCGCCTACGCGCGGATCGGCGCCGTCGACGAGGAACTGCTCGATCGGATCGGCCGCCGGATGTTCGCCCGGGACGAGGTGGGCGCCGATCTGGTGCGCGCGATGCGCCGCCCCCGGACGGACGCCGAACGGGTGAGCATGGCGCAGTTCCATCGGGCGCTCGAGCACGGCATCGACGCGGTGCCGGAGGCCCCGGAGGCGCTGCGACGGTTCTTCGCCGTGGTCGACGACGTCCCGGAGTGGGTGGACTTCGACCTGCTGGAGAAGGGCGCCCGGGCCTTTCGCAGGATGGGCCGCAGCCGCATCGACGTGCTGCTCCAGTTGTCGCTCATCGGTGGCTATCGGTTCGGCGGGCCGCCGGATCTGCTCGTCGAGACCGGGGGCCTGACCGGCTCGACCGCAATGCGGCGCCTCGGCGAAACGCAGAAATGGGGAACCGCGGTCGGCGAGCCGGGCGGGATGCGCAGGAACGGTGAGGGATTCAAGCTCACCGTGCACGTGCGCGCGATGCATGCGCTGATCAACCACCAGTTCGAGACCAACGGCCGATGGGACGTCGAGCGCTGGGGTCTGCCGATCAACCAGACCGACCAGGCGGCAACTCTCGGGTTGTTCAACGGCACGCTGTTGCTCGGCATGCGGGCACTGGGGTACTTCGTCACCCGTGAGGAGTCCCGGGCGGTGATGCACCTGTGGAAGTACGTCGGATGGCTCATGGGAATCGACGAGGACTGGCTGTTCGACACCGAACGCGAGCAGCACGTGTTCAACTACCACGTGCTGCTGGTGCAGAACGACGTCACGCCCGCGGGTGCCGCGTTGTCCGGGGCCCTCGTGGAGGGCCAGCGGACCCTCGACCACGGCAGGTTCGGGGACGTGCGCGGCCGGTACGAGCGGCAGCGCCTGCTGAGTATGCTTCGGTACTTCCTCGGCACGCAGAGCCTGCGGGAGCTGGATCTGCCCGTCACCTCGGCCTGGGCCGTTCCTCCGGTGCTGGTCAAGAACGTCGTCGCCTCCACGGTGGTGGCCCGCACACGCACCGGCAGGCGGTTCCTCGAGCGGGCCGGCGACCGGGCCGCCCGGCGCGAACTCGCCTCGAAGTTCGGGGCGTCGAGGCCGGCCGTCGGCGCGCTGCCCGGCTGAGCGTCCGCCCCTCGGAAGCCGGAACGGTCGCGTCGTCGCGGTCGGCTAGGCTTGTTCCGGCAAGCCGGACCGCCGGTCCCTCCGCGGTTGCGGGCCGCGGTCGTCGAGAAAATTGGGTGAAAGACGTTGACGGACTCTGGGGAACTGAGTATCGGGCCGCTGGTGCGCCCGGCCGACGGCAGTGACGACACCGCCAAGGTGGTCGCCGACCTCGTCAATGCCGTCTATGCCGTTGCCGAGGACGGCATGTGGCCGGAGGGGGCCACCCGGACCTCGGCGACCGAGATCGCCGAACTTGCCGGTGCCGGTCAGCTCTTCGTCGCCTCGCTCGGCGACCGGATCGTGGGCTGCGTGAAGGTGGTGCAACTCGATGCCCGCACCGCCGAGTTCGGGATGCTCGCTGCCGACCCGGAGGTGCGGGGTGCAGGCATCGGCCGTGCCCTGGTGCGGTTCGCCGAATCCCACGCGGCGCGGCTCGGGAACGAGATCATGCAGCTCGAGATCATCCAGCCCAAAGACTTCGAGCACCCGTCGAAGGTGTTCCTGTCGCAGTGGTATCCGCGAATGGGATACGTGCCGGTGCGGACGGAGGACCCCGAGGTCATGTACCCCGAACTGGTTCCGCTGCTCGCCGTTCCGTGCGACGTCGTCGTGTACCACAAGCGGCTCGGCTGACCGGTTCCGAATCTTCCGTCTCCGCGTGGTGCCCGCTGCCGGCGGGCACCACGTGCTTCGATGGTCGGGACGAGTACCGCGAGGAGGCGAGATGACGAGCAACCGTATCGGCCGCCGTGCCCGGCGAGCGGGAGCGACGCTGCTGCTGGCGGCCGCCGCAGTCTTCGGCGCATCCGGCCCGGCGTCGGCGCAGGACCAGTGGCCCGAGATTCCGTCCTATCCGACACCGATGATGCCGTACGAGACCAAGGACTTCCTGACTCCTGCGGACCTGGACTACTGGAATCCGCTGGTGAACCGGAATCGGCTCACGTCACCGTTCGGCACCGGCACCCGGATCGTCTGCGTCGGCTTCCACGGCGTGACCACCGACTGTTGGCAGGCCGATCAGAACGGGCAGCCGCACAAGCTGATCCGGCTGCCGGCCAACCTGCCGAACGTCACCGGTTCGAGTCTGCCGGGCGGCGGGCCCGGGCACTTCGTCTATCCGATCCTGTGACCCCGCGGCCGCCTCAGCCGGTGAACAACACCGCCGCCTGAGCCGGCAACCGGGCGCCGTCCTTGCGGCGGAACAGTTCCGCCGGCCGGCCGGTACCCGGACTCGACATGCGCCCGGTGCTGTCGAGAGCGTCGACGACGTGGCGGCGGAACGAGTCCTTCTGCAGTGGAAGACCGAACACCACCTCGTACAGCCGCCGCAGCTCGAGGACGGTGAACTCGTCGCCGAGCAGCCCGTCCGGATCGACACGCTGTGCGTAGCGCGCCCGCAGATCCGCCACGGCCGCCGCCACCATCTCGGCATGATCGAAAGCCAGCGGCTGGTCGGCCTTTCCGTCACGCACCACCACGAGGAGGGCGCGGGGCGGGAGATCCTCGTGGGGGACCGCCGCGGCATGGGCGATCGAGATCACCCATCCGCGCGGATCCCGGTCGGGGGCGTCGAACGCGCCGATCTGGTGGAATCGGATGCCGGCGAGGTTCGTCTTGTCGCGCAGCACGCGCCGGGCGGCGTCGGCGAGCCGTTCGCGTTCGCGGAGGAACGTGCCGGGCAGGGCCAGGGGGCCGTGGCCGTGCTCGACGGCCAGCACCCGGAGTTCGCCGTCGCAGTAGGTCAGCACGGCGACGTCCACCGCCGCCGACGGGTGCGGATAGTCGCCCAGCGTCCGGCCGGTCTCGTCCCTCCACTCGTTCACTCTTGCAGCTTAGCTCGGACATGATCTAAGCTGATAGCGCAGATTTGATCGAAGGGTGGGACGAGCGATGGCATTGACGACACGACAGTGCGACCGAGCGGTGGGGGTGCTGGTGGCGACGGCGGCCGGGGACGCCCTCGGCGCCGGCTACGAATTCACTCACCCCGCGGCGGACGCTGAGATCGGCATGGTCGGCGGCGGCGTGTTCGGGTGGGAACCGGGGGAGTGGACCGACGACACCGCGATGACCGTCGCCGTCGCCGAGGTCGCGGCCACGGGCGTCGACCTCGGCAGCGCCGCCGGTCTCGACGCGTTGGCCGCGCAGTTCGTGCGCTGGTTCGACTCGGACCCGAAGGACATCGGCAACCAGACCCGCGCGGTGCTCTCGCATCGTCCCGCCGGCGGCGCCGCGATGCAGGCCCGCGCCCGCGCCCTTCCCGGCCGCAAGGGCGGCAACGGCGCTCTCATGCGCACCGCCCCCGTCGCATTGTCCTGTCTCGGCGCGGGCGGGACGGACGTCGCGCTCGTCGCCGCGGGGGAGGTGGCCCGGCTGACCCACGACGACCCCCGGGTGGTCCAGGCCTGCCGGCTGTGGACGTACGCGATCCGCCACGCCGTCCTGCACGGCACCTTCGACGGTGTCCGCGGATACCTGCAGGTCTGCCCCGCCGACGTCGCCGAGTACTGGGGCCCGTTGCTCGATCGGGCCGAGCGCGGCTCGCCCGACGACTTCGCGAACAACGGATGGACCGTCCACGCGCTGCAGACCGCGTGGTGGGCGATCAGCACGACCGACGATTCCGACGCCGGGCACCTGCAGCGTGCCCTCGAGGCCGCGGTCCGCGCCGGCGGTGACACCGACACGACCGCCGCCATCGCGGGCGGACTGCTCGGCGCTCGCTGGGGCGCCTCGGCGGTCCCGGATCGTTGGCGGCGCATCCTGCACGGCTGGCCCGGGTACACCGCGCACGACCTGACCCGCCTGGCCACGGCGGCCGCCCGCAAGGGATACGGTCGTCCCGTCGCCGTCCCCGCTCGTCCCACCACGTTCCAGGAGCAGTCGTGACCCTCATCGACGTCGTCCACGGCGACATCACCGCCCAGCGCGTCGACGCGATCGTCAACGCCGCCAAGTCCTCCCTCCTCGGCGGCGGCGGCGTCGACGGCGCCATCCACCACGCCGGCGGTCCGGAGATCCTCGCCGCCTGCAAGGCCCTGCGCGCGACGACCCTGCCCAACGGTCTGGACGTCGGTGCGGCGGTGGCCACCACTGCCGGAAAACTCCCGGCGCGCTGGGTGATCCACACCGTCGGACCGCTCTACTCGCCCCACGAGGACCGCTCGCACCTGCTGCGGTCGGCCTACACCCGCAGTCTCGCCGTCGCCGACACCCTCGGCGCCCGCACCGTCGCGTTCCCGCTCATCTCCGCCGGTGCCTACGGCTGGCCGAGGGAGGACGCGATCCGGCAGGCGGTCACCGCGCTGACCTCCGCCCGCACCGCCGTCGAGATCGTCACGCTCGTCGCGTACGACCGGAGCGTCGCCGAACTGATGCGCCGCTCGTTGCCGTAGGACGCCGGCGCCGGTGACCGAATGTCACATTCGGTCGGTTGGATCGACCGCATGTGACATTCGGCCACAACGGTTGGGCGGTGCTCAGGGCATCGACGGTTCCTGGGTGGGCAGGGTGAACACACAACTCTCCCCGGCGCCGAGTTCGCAGACCTGACCGTCGAGACCCACCCGGACGGGTCCGTGGAACCCCTCGGACTGGGCCAGCACCGTCAGTTCGCCACCCACGATGCGTACCCGTAGCGGGGTGCCCCGGAACCGGATCGAGAAGGACACGCCGTCGAGCCGGTCCACGAGGCGGGGCCGGAACAGCAGCACACCGTCGTAGACCCGGGCGCCGACGAAGCTGCTCTGCAGCAGGTCGAGCGTGCCGGACATGACGCCCATGTGGATGCCCTCCTTGGTGGTTCCACCTTGGATGTCGCTGACGTCGCTCTCGAGTGCCAGCATGAAGCGTTCCCACGAGCTGGGCGGATGGATGTCGGCGAGCACTCCGGCGAAGGTGACGTGGCTGAGCGTCGACCCGTGTGAGGTCCGCTGGTCGTAGTACTCGATGGTGCGCCGGGCCAGCTCCCGGTCGTACGGATAGCCCAGCCGCTCGAACGTCGTGTGCAGTTCGTCGTCGTCGAGCAGGAAGAACAACATCACCGTGTCGGCCTGCTTGGCCATCTTGAACCGGTTCGGATCCTCGCCCTCCGCCCGGAGGATGCGATCGAGCCGCTGGATGTCGGGATATGCGGCGCGGTAGTGCTCCCAGTCGAGTTCCTCGAGTTCGTCGTAACCCTCGAACTGGCTGACGACGCCCTCGTGGAAGGGCACGAACATCCGCCGGCTCATGTCGTCCCATGTGCGCAGCTCCTCGTCGGTGACCGCGAGCTGGGCGAGCAGGGCGCCGCGCCGGCTGGACGAGAGCGAGCCGAGCACCGCCGGAACCGTCGCCATGATCCAGGCCACCATGACATTGGTGTAGGCGTTGTTGCGCAAACCGGCCTCGGCCGCGCCGGGGTGGCGTTCATGGAACTCGTCCGGCCCCATCACACCGTGGATCTCGTAGCGTTCGCGCTCGGAGTTGTAGTGGGCCACCGACGCCCAGAACCGGGCGATCTCGAGCATGAGCTCGGCGCCGTAGTCGGCCAGGAACTCCGTGTCGTCGGTCGCCTGCAGGAAGCGCCACACGTTGTAGAAGATCGCCGCGTTGACGTGCCGCTGATTCCGGCTGAGGTCTGGATCCCACTGCCCGGAAAGGGGATTGAGATGGACTGCCTGGGTCTCCTCGGTGCCGTCGCTGCCGCTCTGCCAGGGGAACATCGCGCCGCGGTACCCGGCCTCCTCGGCCGCGGCCTGGGCTTCGGACAGCCGGCGGTACCGGTAGAGCAGCAGGCTCCGGGTCACCTCCGGCATCCGCAGGTTCAGGAAGGGCTGGATGTACATCTCGTCCCAGAACACGTGCCCCCGGTACGCCTCTCCGTTGAGTCCACGTGCCGGCACGCCGACGTCGTGCCGCGCCGTGTGCCGGGAACAGACCTGCAGCACGTGCGCGACATGGAGCCGCAGCAGGAGGTCGGCACGCGGTTCGCTGGGCAGCCGGACGTCGCAGATGTCCCACAGTTCGTCCCATGCCGCTTCGTGCTCGGCATACGCGGGGGCGAAGTCCGGGTACCGCAGCACGTGCCGGCCGGACGCGGCCAGCGCCTCGGTGATCGCATTGTCCCGGGAGGTGAACAGCGACACCATCTTCTCCACGCGCGTCGGCCGGCCCTGCTCGACGTCGAAGGAGAGCACCTGCTGGATGTAGTCCTCCATCTGGTACAGCGAGCGGTCGACCTCGAGCGGTCCGCCGTCGTAGCCCTCCCCGCGGAAGACCCGGGTACGGGCGGCCTCGGCGATGTAGATGTCGGACTGGCGGGTCTGCACGCGCAGCGCGATGGTCTCGTTGCCGAAGGTACGCGGGGATACCGGATCCAGATGGCGGCCCTCGAGCTGCCGGTAGCGGGCGACGATCTGGTTCGTGACGCGGCCGTCCAGTGCCGAGACCACCTCCACCGTCCCGGACCAGTTCTCCGGGACCAGCGTCCATTCGATCCCGGCCTGATGGCTCTGGGCCATGCTCACGAAGCGACGGCTCCGCAGGGTGGTCTCCCGCCCGAACCGGTCCCGGAATCGCACCTCGCGCTTCACCGTGGCGAGCCGGATGTCGTAGGTGTGCCGGTAGGACAGCACGTCGACGTCGTCGAGCCGTACGGCGTCCCCGCCTTCGATGCGAAGCTTGAGGACCAGCCAGTTCGAGACGTTGACCAGATCCTCGTTCAGCACCGGGCGGCCGCCCATGATGGTGGTCTCGCGGTTGTAGATCCCGTGCACGTACGTGCCGGGGTAGTGGATGGGACTCATGTCCTCCCACTCGGCGGTGCCGCGCGTGCAGAAGTAGCCGTTGCCGGTGGAGGTCAGCGCCTCTCGCAGTCCCTCCGACGCGCTGTCGAACCGGTCGTAGTCGAGTTCGAACTTCGGGTCCTGCACGACGTCCCCCTGGATGTCCCTGGGCGTGGCCCCCGATCACCGCGCCAGTGTGGTCAAGAAGCGCTCCACCTCGTCGACGGAGGCGAGTGCGAATTCGGCGGCCGTGGTCCGGCCCGCCATCTCCGGATCGTCCGGCCGGCCCACGAGGATGCCGATCCCCCGCCCGCGCAACGCCCGGAAGGCGTCCTCGTCGGTGATGTCGTCGCCCAGGTACACCGGTACCGTGTCGGCCGAGTCGAGACCGAGAACGTCCACGAGGTACAGCACGGCCCGGCCCTTGTCCCAGTCGATGGCGGGCGCGAGCTCGTACACCATCTTTCCCGGGGTGACCTTCAGTTCGCCGTGATGCTCGGTGAGCAGGGTCTGCACGACCGCCTCGATCCGATTCCGGTCCGCGGGGTCGACGAGCCGGTAGTGCACTGCGACCGACGCGCGTTTCGGCTCCACCAGCGCACCCGGGATCGTCCCGATCTCGGCGCGGAGCCGCTCGGTCACCGCGGCGACGAGGTCCGCGAACCGGGCCACGCGGTCGTCGGAGACGGAGCCGCGCTGCGGAGTCCAGATGTCGAAGCCGTGGCTGCCGGCCACCACGAGGTCGTCGACGCCCATCAGCTGCTGCACCACCGCCCGGTCCCGGCCGGTCACGACGCAGACCGGGCACCGTGCTGCGAGATCTCGGACGACGGTACGCATACCGTCCGAGATCACAGCGTCCTCGGGTCGCGACACGATCGGGGTGAGTACTCCGTCGTAGTCGAGGAACACCGCCGGCCGGCGTCCGTCCAGCAGCCGCGCCAGGTCCTCGTTCCCGAGCGCGGGGGGCAGGTCGCGAACCGAAGTGTCCGCCATTGTGGGATTACCTCCTGCGCCCTCGCGGCGCCTCGGTGGGACGAGGGCGACGCGACCGCAGACTCGCCGCGCGCACCGGCCGGTGAACAGTGGCTGTCACAGGCATCGGTACGCCCCCTCGTGTTCGGCTCCGTGACGCCGGCAGCGTCGACGGCGATGAGCTCCTCGATTCCTACTGTAGGGCCGTGCCGGAGGCAAGGCGGGCATACGACGTGACGGCCCCGTGGGGCGCGATCGTCCGCCGGGATCAGACGATGGCGCCGGCGAGCACGATCGCGAGCGCGATCAACAAGGCGACCTTGGCGATCTCGAGTGCCACGTACGCGTAGTGCGCGTTCGAGCGGGGCACGTCCTCGCCGGCGAGGACGCGGTTCGACCGGCGTGTCAACGGCGGGGGGGGCCCCCCCCCCCCCTGCCCCGCCAGCACGGCCACGGTCACCAGCAGCAGCACCCAGCCCGTCGTGCCCGGCGAGAGGATCAGGCACGCGACGATCAGCGCGACGGCGAGAACGACCTCGACCGTGTTCAGGGCCCGGAACACCAGGCGCCCGATGCCGAGTCCGAGCGGGATGGTGATCCCCGGCGCCCGGAACTTCAAAGGCGCCTCCAGGAAGGAGATCGCGAGCACCATTCCGAGCCAGAGCATCGGCACGAACAGTTCGACGTAACGCGCGAGAGTGTCCATCACCCGTCCTCGGCTGCGGTCGGCATGTGGCCGCCGAGTCTAGCGGCGGCGCGCCGGTCGGTACTGCCTCGCGGACGGCGATTCGATACATCATTTCCTGAATACAGGATTCGATGTACATTCGAGGTCGTGGAGACGGTGGAGCATCACGACGCGCTGTCCCGGTTCGGTCATGCCCTCTCGGATCCGACCCGGACACGGATTCTGCTGACCCTGCGGCGTGGCCCGGGTTATCCCTCGGAACTGGCCGAGGCGATCGGCGTCAGCCGGCAGATCCTCTCGAACCACCTGGCGTGCCTGCGTGGGTGCGGTCTCGTCGTCGCGGTGCCCGAAGGCCGGCGCAATCGTTACGAACTCGCCGATCGCCGGATCGGGCACGCACTCGACGACCTGCTCGACCTGGTCCTGACGGTGGACCCCTCGTGTTGTCCCGCCGCCGCGGCCGAGGACTGCTGCTGATGTCCGCGCGGCCACACGCCCCCGCGCCGTCGGCGCCGCGCAGGGCCGTGCTCACGAAACGGATCCGGCTGCTGGTGACCGCGACGATCGCGTACAACATCGTCGAAGCGAGCGTCGCATTGACCGAGGGCGCGCGGGCGTCGTCGACGGCGCTGATCGGGTTCGGGCTCGATTCGCTGATCGAGGTGTCCTCCGCCGCCGCGGTGGCCTGGCAGTTCGCCGGCCGAGATCCGGAAGCCCGCGAGAAGGCCACGCTGCGGATCATCGCGTTCTCGTTCTTCGGGCTCGCCCTGTATGTCGGCGTCGACTCGATCCGATCGCTGCTCGGGATCGGCGAAGCCCGGCACTCGCCGGTCGGGATCGCGCTGGCCGCGGCGAGCCTGGTGATCATGCCCGTGTTGTCCTGGGCTCAGCGGCGTACCGGGCGCGAACTCGGATCCGCCTCCGCCGTGGCCGATTCGAAGCAGACGCTGCTGTGCACGTACCTCTCGGCCGTGCTGCTGATCGGGCTGGTACTCAACAGCGCATTCGGTCTGTCGTGGGCCGATCCGGTCGCGGCACTCGTCATTGCGGTCTTCGCGGTGCGGGAAGGACTCGAAGCCTGGAGGGGCCGAACCTGCTGTCCAGTACCCGCAGTGGTGACCGATGACGCGCCGGAATGCTGCTGCGGATCCGAATGCGATTGTTGCCGAACCCCTCCTGAACCGAAGGATCGATGATGCCTCGTATCGGTGCCACTGCCCGAGCCCTCTACCGACAGGAGATGACGGCGTCGAGAACCGCCGTCGACCCGCAACAGCGGTGGCGCCATCTCGAACGCGCACACATCCTCTCGCAGCCGGACCCGTGGCTGCACACCTGCAACCACGCCGCGATGCTCGCCCTGGCCCTGCGCTGCCGTGACCGCCGCGAGGCTTTCGGGCAGGTCGTGCGGATCCTCGTGGCTGCCCCCGGTTCGATGACCGGCCGGTATCCCGAAGGCAACATCGGACGGGTCGCCGCCGGACTGACCACGCCGATGCCGGTCCCCGACGATCTGGCCCGAGCGCTGTCGGCGTAGTCGCACGGAGACGACGGGAGACCCCGTCCCGAGACCGGTGCCCTACAGGTGCACGGCGCCCCGGATGCACGTCGTGCTGCGTCCTCCGATCCACACCTCGTCGCCGGACGAATGCACGGTCACGATGCCGCGGCGGCCGACGCGAGTGCCCTGACTCGCCCGGTAGTCGGCCGGCGCGAGGCCGGCACCGATCAGCCACTGGGCCAGGCCGGCGTTGAGGCTGCCCGTCACCGGGTCTTCCCTGACGCCCACGGGCGCCGCGAAGGCGCGCACCTCGAACTGCAGCGGCGATCCCGGCGGGTAGGGACCGACGACGCCGAGGATGAGATCGCGCATGTGCTGGTCGTCGGGTTCGAGGTCGAGCACCTCCTGCGCGGACCCGAGCAGGACCGCGGCCCAGCCGGGTCCGTTGTCGACCCAGTTGTGCGCCACGATTCGCGCACGGTCGATCCCGAGCCCCCGCGCGATCCGGGCCAGGTGCTCGTCGTCGAGGTCGCCGCGACGGACCGGTTCGGGAGCCCGGAATGCCAGGGACTCGTCGCCGCGGCGCAGTGCGACGAGTCCGGCTCCGCACTCTTGGACGAGCAGACCCGGGCTGTTCGGCACCCCGCCGGCCTCGAGCCACGCCTGCGCCGAGCCGAGGGTGGGGTGACCGGCGAACGGGATCTCCGCGGCCGGAGTGAAGATGCGGAGCCGGTAGTCGGCCCCGGCGGTCGTCGGGGGAAGGACGAACGTGGTCTCGGACAGGTTCGTCCACGCCGCGAACTGCGCCATCGCCTCGTCCGGGAGGCCGGCGCCGTCGAGAACCACCGCGACGGGGTTTCCCCGATACGGTTCGGCGGCGAACACGTCTACCTGCGCAAACTCCCGGGACCGTGGCTGCACCATTTCGTCTCCTTCGTCGTTGCCGTCCCATTGTGGTCGCGGAGCCGGCGGTACGCACCCGAATATCCGGCCGCTCGAGGCGGCGTTCGAGCCGTTCCCCACGGCGGTGGAGACCTCGGCGCGGGCGTATCCGGAGCACCGGCCGGTGCGGCGCTGACCGGAGTCGGAAACCCCGAGGGCGCGCAGGGATTTCCCTGCGCGCCCTCGGGGTTCGCGTATCAGTGCTCGTAGGTGCTCAGATCGCGGTCCTTGCTCTCCTTCGCCAGGAGGATGAACACCGCGCTCAGGACTGCCAGACCGATCATGAACGCCGCGACCAGTCCGGTGCCGCCGCCGGCGGCCGCCTGCAGCGACGCGAGGATCACCGGCGTGAAGCCCGCGCCGAGCAGTGTCGCGCCCTGGTAGCCGAGCGAGGCGCCGGTGTACCGGGCCGCGGTGCCGAACTGCTCGGCGATGTAAGCGGCCATCGGACCGTACGTCGCGGACTGGCAGACGCCGAAGCCGAGCACGAACCCGAGCGTCACCAGCGCGACGTTGCCGGACGAGAGCAGCGCCAGGATCGGCACGATCAGCACGACGAACGCGCCGAGGCCGAAGAGCATCACCGGGCGCCGGCCCACGCGGTCGGAGAGGCGGGCGAATCCGAGCAGGGTGAAGATCGCGACGAACTGGCAGACGGCGAACGCCATCAGCGCCTGCGATCGGGTCACCCCGGAGTGGGATGCGTACCCGATGGCGAAGGTGGTGAACATGGTCTGGATCCCGAAGCTGGCCATGCAGCCCAGGGCGACGAGCAGCAGACTTCGCGGCCGGCGCAGGATGCTCAGGATCGGCGGGGTGGGCCGGTCCACGGCGGCGGCATCGACCTCGACCTGCTTGGCCATCGCCTCCCGGAACAGCGGGCTCTCGGAAACCCGGGCCCGGACGAACAGGCCGACGGCCAGCATCACCGCGGACAGCAGGAACGGGATGCGCCAGCCCCACGACAGGAAGTCGTCCTCGGGCAGCAGCGCCACCAGCGCCAGGGCGAGGGTGCCGAGCAGCGAACCGGTGGGTGCCCCGGCGTTGGTGAACGCCGCGGCGAAGCCGCGTCCCCGCCCGCCGACGTGCTCGAGGGACATGAGCGCCGCCCCGCCCCACTCGCCGCCGACGGCGATGCCCTGGCACACGCGCAGCAGCACGAGAATGATTGCGGCCCAGGACCCGATCGCCGACGCCGGCGGGACGAGGCCGATGAGGAACGACGCCACGCCCATCACCGTCATCGAGATCAGCAGCATCGACTTGCGGCCGTACCGGTCGCCGAAGTGCCCGAAGACGATGCCGCCGAAGGGACGGGCCAGGTAGCCGGCGGCGAACGTACCCATCGACGCGATGGTTCCGGCGAGCGGGGACAGGTCCGAGAAGAACACGGGGGCGAAGACGATCGCCGCCGCGGTCGCGTAGAGCAGAAAGTCGTAGAACTCGATCGTGCTGCCCAGATAGCTCGACAGCACGACGCGTCGAACTTCCTTCTTCCTCTGGGCCGCAGTGATGTCCGCGAATGCGGTGACGGTCATGTGAGCTCCTGCAGTGACAGTCGGGTCAGTGGGCGTACTGCTCGCGCAACGTGTCCTTGCGGACCTTTCCGGTGGCGTTGCGGGGGATCTCGTCGAGAACGAGGAGGGATTTGGGGATCTTGTACTTGGCGAGACGCTCGCCGAGGAAGGCGAACAGCTCTTCCTCGGTGAGGGTGACGCCGTCGGCGAGGGTGACCGCGGCCCGGCCGACCTCGCCCCATTTCTCGTCGGGCACACCGAAGACGGCGCAGCCGAGCACGCCGGGCAGGTCGAGGATGGCGGCCTCCACCTCGGCGGGGTAGATGTTCTCGCCCCCCGAGATGATCATGTCCTTGAGCCGGTCGACGATCGTGACGAAGCCGTCCTCGTCGGGAACCCCCACGTCGCCGGAGCGGAACCAGCCGTCGCCGGTGAACGCGTCGGCGGTGGCGTCGGGTCGATTCCAGTAGCGCTGCATCACGTTCGGGCCGGAGATCTGGATCTCGCCGCGTTCGCCGGGGGCGGCCTCGGTGCCGTCGGGGTCGACGACACGCACGTCGGTGAAGAAGTGCGGCGCGCCCGCGGTGCCGAGCTTGCGCTCGGCGTCCTTGGGGGTGAGGATCAGCGCGCCCGGACCGGTCTCGGTCAGCCCGTATCCCTGGCAGAGGCGGACGCCGCGGGCGGTGTAGGTCTGCAGGGTCCGCGGCGGAACCGGTGCGGCCGCCACGATCCAGCGTCGGATCGAACTCAGGTCGGTGCGGTCCCAGTTCGGGTGGGCGCTCATCGCGTCGAGCATCGTGGGCACCCCGAACGAGTAGGTGACTCTTTCGGTTTCGATCAGGTGGAGGATGCGGCCCGGCTCGAAGCCTTCCTCGATGAGCACGGTGCCGCCCTTGAGCAGGGTGGGCAGGGCGACGAAGTTCAATGCGGCGGTGTGGAACAGGGGTGCGGCGACGAGAGCCACCTCGTCGGACAGGAAGTCGAGGTCGACGATCGGGTTCATCACCGCGAACACCACGTTCCCGTGGGTGAGGACGACACCCTTGGGCCGGCCCGTCGTGCCGGAGGTGTACATGATGAAGCACGGGTCCTCGTGCGTGACCGGGAGGTCGAGGCGGTCGGTGGGATCGGCCGCGACGATCTCCTCGTAGCCGACGGCCCGGTCGTCGGGCGCACCGTCGAGGACCACGCGCCGGGTGGTGCCGGCCGCGGTCGCGGCGGCGTCGGCGACGTCCGTGAGGGCGGCGGAATGGACCAGGACGATGCTGCCGGAGTCGGCCAGGCAGTACTCCACCTCGGGGGTGGTCAGCCGGGCGTTGAGCGGCACGAACACCGCCCCGAGCAGACCGGCGGCGAACAGCACTTCGAGATAGGCGGGGTGGTTCGCCGACAGCAGCGCGACGCGGTCCCCGGGGCCGACACCCTGGGCGCGCAGGGCGTGGGCGAGCCGGGTGACCCGCTCGTCGAGTTCGCGGTAGGTGACGCCGGTGCCGCGGAAGGCGAGCGCGACCGCGTCGGGGGCCTGCCGGGCGCGTCGGCGCGGCCACGTACCGGTACCTTGGTTGAGCACGGGATCTCCTCGATGCCTGGGAATTTCAGGATGTTCTGGATCGAAGCGGCTACGGCCGGGTGAGCCTGCGGCCGACGATCTCCTTCATGATTTCCGTGGTGCCGCCGTAGAGCGTCCCGGCCCGGGAGTCCAGATAGTCGCGGGCGACGTCGTACTCCTTCATGAAGCCGTAGCCGCCGTGCAGTTGCACGGCACGGTGCACGACCTTCAGATGCAGCTCGGTGACCCACCACTTCGCCATCGCCGCCGTCACCTCGTCGAGGCGTCCGTGGGCAGCGTCGAGGATGCAGCGGTCCACGAACACCTGGGCGACCTCGATCTCGGTGGCCAGTTCGGCGAGGTAGAAGCGGTTGGCCTGGAAGTCGGCGATGCGCTGCCCGAACGCCCTGCGGTCGGTGGCGTGGCGCAACGCCGTCTCGAACGTTCGGGTCATCAGGGCCATGGACGTCACCGCGATGCTCAGCCGCTCCTGCGGCAGGTTGTGCCGTAGGTAGCCGAAGCCCTTGTTCTCCTCGCCGAGGAGGTGGGTCCGGGGCACTCGGACGTCGTCGAACACCAGCTCGGCGGTGTCCTGGGCGGACAGGCCCACCTTGTCGAGCGGGCCGTTCTTCGTGAAGCCGGGCATGCCGTCCTCGACGACGAGCAGGCTCACCCCGTTCTTCCCGGCGGCGGGATCGGTCTTTGCGACGACGATGATCGTGTCGGCGAGGATGCCGTTGGAGATGAAGATCTTGCTGCCGTTCAGGACGAAGTGGTCGCCGTCGGGGATCGCCGTGGTGGTGACGGCGGCGAGGTCGCTGCCGGTGCCGGGCTCGGTCATCGCGATCGCGCCGATCGTCTCGCCGGCGACCATCGGGGCGAGCCAGCGGTGGTTCTGCTCGTCGGTGCCGAGGGCCGTGAAGTACGGCGCGACCAGGTCGTTGAATCCCGACAGCCCCATGGTGACGGCCTGGGCGCCGGCGCGGGCGAGTTCCTCGATGAGCACGGCCCCGAACCGGAAGTCGTCGATGCCGCCGCCGCCGAACCGTTCCGGCACGGCGACCCCGAGCAGGCCGAGCTTGCCGGCCTGCCGGTACAGCTCACGATCGACGCGGCCCGTGGCGGCCCACTCCTCGAGGTGCGGTGCGACGTCGCGCTCGGCGAAGCGTCGCGCGGTTTCGCGGAACGCGTCGTGGTCGGATTCGTAGACGGTGCGGTCGAGCGACACGGCACTCATGGAGACGGCGGTCCTCCTTCTGCGACGTTTGTCGCGCAGATCACAGTAGACCAATAACGATTGAAATAGTCAACGGTTTAATTCCAGTTGCTTTTGGGTGGTTACGCCCGCCAGCTGGAGTGACGCCGGCCCGCCGGTTATTTGCAAGCAGTCTGGACTGTTTGTTCATTGACTGTTACCGTCCGTTCTGTGACTCGAACCACATCCACGGGCACCGGGCGCACGCAGGCCGAGCGCACCGCCGTGACCCGGGCGAAACTCCTCGACGCGGCCGTCGACTCGCTCGTCGAGCTCGGCTACGCACGCACCACCACGCAGGTGATCGCCAAGCGGGCCGGGGTGTCCCGGGGCGCGCAACTGCATCACTTCCCGACCAAGGAATCACTCGTCGTCGCCGCGGTCGAACACCTCGTGGACAAGCGCCTGACGGAGATTCTCGAGGCGAGCCCGGACCCCGAGCGGGGCCTCGACGTCCTCACCGACGCGTTCCGCGGGCCGCTGTTCCATGCCGCGCTCGAGCTGTGGGTGGCCGCGCGGACCGATCCCGCCCTGCACGAGGCGGTGATCCCCCTCGAGCGCAAGGTCTCCGATGCGCTGCGGGTCGGCTGCCTGGAGATCATGGGTGACCGGATGGGGCCCGACGAGATCGACCTGAGCATCGAACTCGCTCGCGGACTTGCCGTCGCCGCCCTGATGCGTACCCCCGAATCGGATCGTGAGATCCGGGAGCGGCTGCTCCCGGTCTGGAAGGAACTGGTGATGAAGTGAGCATCGAGACCCTCCCGCCGCACGTACACACGCTCGTCGTCGGGGCGGGCTTCGGGGGCATCGGCATGGCCGCCACCCTCCTGCGCGAGGATCCGCGCGCCGACGTCCTCGTGATCGAACGAGGCGACGACGTCGGCGGCACCTGGCGCGTGAACACCTACCCGGGTGCGGCCTGCGACGTGCCGAGCGCGTTGTACTCGTTCTCCTTCGCGCCCGAACCGGACTGGTCGAAGGCTCACGGTACCCAGGAGGAGATCTACGCCTACCTGCGCCGGGTCGCGAAGGAGCAGGGCGTCACCGACCGGACGATGTTCGGGTGCGAACTGCGTGACGCGCAATGGGACGACGAAAGCGCCCGCTGGATGGTGTCGACGTCGCGTGGTGACCTCACCGCCGAGGTGCTCGTCTCGGCGACCGGCGCGTTGTCCACCCCCACCCTGCCGAAGGTGCCGGGACTGGAATCGTTCCGCGGCAAGATGTTCCATTCGGCGCAGTGGGACCACGACTACGACCTGACCGGCAAGCGCGTCGCCGTGATCGGCACCGGCGCCTCCGCGATCCAGTTCGTCCCCGCCATCGTCGACACCGTCGGGCACCTGACACTGTTCCAGCGCACCGCCTCGTGGGTCATGCCCAAGCACGACCACACCATCGCGCGTCCGGTGCGGGCCCTCTACCGGCGTTTCCCGCTCGCACAGAAGGTCGTTCGCGCGGCCGTCTACGGGCAGAAGGAGACGTACGTCGTCGGGATGACACGCCCGTTCGCACGCCGGTGGCTCGTGCCGCTGTTCGAGCGCCGGGCGCTGTCGGTGCTCGACAGGCAGGTCGCCGATCCGGAGCTGCGGGCGAAGCTCACCCCGAAGTTCCGGATCATGTGCAAACGGATCCTGCTGTCCAACGACTGGTTCCCGGCGATCACCCGGCCCGACGTCACCGTCGTGGCGTCCGGGCTGACCGCCCTCACCGAGAACGGGGTCGTCGACGAAGCCGGCAACGAGTACGAGGTCGACACCGTCATCTTCGGTACCGGCTTCACCGTCACCGAACCACCGGTGGCACAGCACATCCGAGGCGGCGACGGCCGCACCCTCGCCGAGACCTGGAACGGCAGCCCCAGCGCCTATCTGGGCATCGCGGTCCACGGTTTCCCCAACCTCTTCCTGATGTACGGGCCGAACACCAACCTCGGTCACAGCTCGATCGTGTACATGCTCGAGTCGCAGGCCGCCTACATCGCGGATGCATTGCGCGCCATGAGGTCCCGGGGTCTGTCCGCCGTCGAGGTGACCGCGGGCGCGCAGCGCACCTACAACGCCGAACTCGATCCAGCCCTCGCGGGCACGGTGTGGAACGCGGGCGGCTGCGACAGCTGGTACCTCGACCGCAAGGGCCGTAACTCGGTGATGTGGCCTACGTTCACCTGGCGGTACCGCGCCCGGACCCGGCAGTTCGACCCCGAGAACTACCTCGCCCGCCCCGCGGCCGAAAGGATTGCGGCATGACCCATTACGACGTACTGGTCGTCGGCTCCGGCTTCGGCGGCAGTGTCGCCGCGCTGCGCGCGACCGAGAAGGGCTACCGCGTCGGCATCCTCGAGGCCGGCCGGCGGTTCGCCGACGACGAACTCCCGAAGACCAGCTGGCGGCTGCGCAAGTACCTGTGGGCGCCGGCGCTGGGCTGCTACGGCGTGCAGCGCATCCATCTGCTGCCCGACGTCCTGGTCATGGCGGGCGCAGGCGTCGGCGGCGGATCGCTCAACTATGCCAACACCCTCTACCGGCCGCCCGCCCGTTTCTTCCAGGACCCGCAGTGGGGGCACATCACCGACTGGCAGGCCGAGCTCGGACCGTACTACGAGCAGGCGGCGCGGATGCTCGGGGTGCGCCCGAATCCGCTGACGACCCCCGCGGACGACGTGATGCGTTCGGTGGCCGAGGAGATGGGGGTGGGGGAGACGTTCACCACCACGCCGGTCGGGGTGTTCTTCGGCGAGCCGGGGCAGACGGTCCCGGACCCGTTCTTCGGCGGCGCCGGCCCGGACCGGACCGGCTGCACCGAGTGCGGCGGCTGCATGACCGGTTGCCGGGTGGGGGCGAAGAACACCCTGGTGAAGAACTACCTGTACCTCGCGGAGCAGGCCGGTGCGACGATCCACCCGCTCACCACCGTCACCGGGATCCGCCCGCGCGCCGGCGGCGGATACGAGGTCCGCACCCGCAGCACGAACCGGATCCGCAAGCGCCACGACGTGTACACCGCCGACCAGGTGGTGCTCGCCGCCGGCACCTACGGCACGTCGCGGCTGCTGCTCGCGATGCGCGAGACCGGTGCGCTGCCGCGGTTGTCGCCGCGGCTGGGCACGGTGGTGCGCACCAATTCCGAAGCGGTGCTCGCCGCGACGGCGCAGGACCGCAGCGTGGACTACTCCCGGGGTATCGCGATCACCGCCTCCTTCCACCCGGACGACCACACCCACATCGAACCGGTGCGATACGGCAAGGGCAGCAACGCTATCGGACTCCTCCAGGCCCTGCTGGTCGACGGTGGCGGCCGGACACCGCGGCTGGCGAAGTTCTTCGCCGTGGCGGCCCGTAATCCGGCGGCGTTCCTGCGCAGCCTGTCGGTGCGGCGCTGGTCCGAGCGGACCGTGATCGCGCTGGTCATGCAGACCGACGACAACTCGCTCGAACTGACGAGCAAGCGCGGGTTCTTCGGGCGCCGGCTCACGAGCCGCCGCGGACCGGGTGCGCCGCCGGAGTGGATCCCGGTGGGTCACGAGGCGATCCGGCGGGTCGCCGACAGGATCGACGGCGACGCGGGCGGATCGATCGCGGACCTGGTCGACATTCCCATGACCGCGCACTTCCTCGGCGGCTGCGTGATCGGGGATTCGCCCGAGTCCGGTGTCGTCGACCCCTACCTGCGCGTCCACGGTCACGACGGTCTGCATGTCGTGGACGGATCCGTCGTCAGTGCCAATCTGGGCGTGAACCCGTCGCTCACCATCACGGCGCAGGCCGAGCGGGCGATGGCGTTGTGGCCCAACAAGGGCGAGGCCGACCCGCGTCCGGCTTCCGGCTCCGGGTACGTGCCGGTCACCGCCGTGCAGCCGGTGCGCCCCAGCGTTCCGGACTCCGCGCCCGGGGCGCTGCGCCTGCCGATCCATCCCGTCCGACGAGAGGAGGCCGCCCGTGTTGTGGAGCGTGCCTGAGAGCACCGACGAACGCACCGACTGGCCGACATCCGCGCCGCCCCCGTGGTCGGCGCAGGCGCGCGCCGCCCTGTGGTGGCATCGCAGTGCGCCGGGGGCGGCGCAGTTCGGCCCCGGTGGCCGGACCCTGCCGTTCACCCTCGCGATGGTGGTGGACTATCTCGACTCGCCCGTCGGTCCCTACCGTGAGGTGCTCGCCAGTCCCGTCCTGCGCCCGGTCCTGATCCCGGCGATGGCGGTGCCGTTCATCGCCGTGGACTCCGAGGCGTCCGTGCACGGCGGCCGCGAGCACTGGCACCTGCCGAAGGTGCTCGCCTCGTTCGACGGCGACGTCACCGGCCGGTTCTCGGCCACGGGCCACACGTGGAAGGTGGACACCGACGCGTCCCCGCGTGGTCCCGAACTGCCGATCGTCGGCGGACTGGCATTCGCCCAGCCCGAACCGGACGGCAGTCAGGCCCGGGCCACGGCGCGGCTGCGGGGGCGGTTCCGCTACGCGCGGGTCCGCGTCGAGGCGCAGGGCCCGACGCTCGGGCAGTGGTTGCTGCCGGGGGCACACCACGGCATCGTGATCACCTCGGGCCGGATGAGCATCGGGCCGGCCCGGACGGTGCGCTGACGGGCGGCGCCGGGCTCACGACGCCTCGCGCATCGTGAGCCCGCCGAGCTCGACGACGTACTGCCCGGCCGCGTCGTCCCACGTCACGGAGTAGGTGGTGGGGTAGTAGCCGGACTGCTGGTACGCGCTCGGCTGGCGCAGGTCCTCGTGCAGGTCGGGACGGGAGGCGAGCCAGTCCCTGGTCATCATCGGCTCGATGAAGATGTGCCGGCCGTCCCACGAACCCTGCAGGACCGTTTCCGTGAAGTGCCCGTGCGGCTCGGTGGTGTCGAGCCAGTGCAGTCCCATCTTGGCGACGGTGCCGAGAATCGGCTGGGGGTCCGACGGTGCGTAGCCTTCCGGCAGATACTTCGGGTCTGGCAGCTTCGCGGCCCGTTCGAGATAACCGGGGACGAACGGGTGGATCGATTCCACCGTCGCGGTGTCCACGAGGTAGAAGTGCACGTCGAAGTGCGGCTGGTCGAACCCGTGCTCCGGATTGTGGCCGTGCGAGTTCCAGTCCAGCGTGACGTGGTCGACGACGGTGTCCGGCGCCCCGGCGGGCACGTCGAGGACGTAGGCCTCGGTGGTGGGCAGCAGACCGCTCGTGAGGCCGTCGAGTGCGGCCGCGTCGAGGCGGACGCCGATCGCGGTGGGAGTGCCGTCGGGGCCGACGGTGACGTACGTGTAGGCCGATCCGTTGCCGACCGGGTGCGGCGGGCCGTCGAGGGCCGTGGAACTCTGGGCTCCGGCCGCCGAGCCGAGGACGAGTGCTGTCGCCGTCGCCGTCGCACCGACGACTCCGAGCACCGCGAACGTGCGAAGATGCACCACTGTCACGACTCCTCTCGCATGGTGAGTCCACCGAGTTCGACGACGTATTCCTGCTCCCGGTCGTCGAAGCTCACCGAGTAGGTGGTGGGGTAGTACGCACTCTGCTGATAGGCCTCCGGCTGCTTCACCGGCTCCGCCGCCGGGGGGCGGGGGGG
>NZ_AJFC01000237.1:0-34871 GCF_000256505.1 Rhodococcus sp. P14
GGTTCGACGAATGTCCATTCGCCGTCCCAGGATCCCTCGATGAGGATCTGGGTGAAGTCGTACTGTCCGGGTGCGATCGGCAGGGTGCCGTCGACCCAGTGCATCCCCATCTGCGGGACGAGTGCCACCTCCGGCGGGCCGGCGGGAACGTAGTCCGCAGGCATGTACCGTGGTTCGGGCATGTTGGCCGCCGACTCGGCGTATCCCGGTGCGGCCGGGTCGATCTCGTCGACCTTCTCGGCGGGGATCATATAGAAGTGGATGTCGAAGTGGGGCTGGTCGAACAATCCCACCGGTTCGTGCCCGTGCGGGTTCCAGTCCAGGGTCAGGTGGTCGAAGGCCGTCTCGTCCGCCTCGGCCGGGAACTCGAGCGTGTGCACCTCGAGGGCGTCGGCGAGCCCGTCGAGTGCCGTCGCCGAGAAGCGCAGCCCGATCGCCTGGGGTGTGCCGTCGTCGCCCGACTCGACATAGGTCCGTGCAGTGCCGTCGCCGACATCGACGGTGGGCCCGTAGGAGTAGGGCTCCGACTCCGAGTCGGAACCGCTGGAGCAGCCGAGCAGCAGGGTGAGCGCGGTGCCGGCCGCGATCGCGATCCCGGAGGCGCGAGAAATCGGGATGGTGCGCATGGCGGACCTCTTCCGGTGGGCTGAGAAGCAGGGTAGACCGCACCGAGGGGTCCGTTGTGTGGAATCGGAGGATCGTGCTCGCACCGATCTCGCCCATTTTCTTGACCTATTCCAGAAAAGGGGCATACTGGGGTCATGCACCGAACGGACGAGCCTGTCGACATCCCGGCGCAACTGCGCGCCGCGGGTCTGCGGGTGACTGCTCCGCGCGTTGCCGTGCTCGGCGCGGTTGCCGCGCACCCGCATTCCGATGCGGACGAGATCGCGGTCGCGGTGCGGAGCGAACTCGGCTCCGTCTCCACGCAGGCGGTGTACGACGTGCTCAAGGCGTGTGTCGGGGCCGGGCTACTGCGCCGCATCGAACCCGCCGGCTCACCCGCCCGGTACGAGACCAGGATCGGCGACAACCACCACCACCTGGTGTGCCGCAACTGCGGCGCGGTGACCGATATCGACTGCGTCGTCGGAGCGGTCCCGTGCCTCGTGCCCTCGGACGATCACGGATTCGCCGTCGACGAGGCCGAAGTGACGTTCTGGGGTCTGTGCCCCGATTGTCGAGAATCCTAGTTCAGCAACGCTTTTCCCTCCGCCACCACCGCATCCCGCGGTGGTGTGGCGGGCACCCTTCCTCAGGAGGATCACCATGACGAATCCCCGCCCCACCACGACCGGCGTCGGTATCCCCGTCGCGAGCGACGACGAATCGCTCACCGCCGGAACGCAGGGCCCCATCCTGCTGCACGACCACTACCTGCTCGAGAAGCTCGCCCAGTTCAACCGGGAACGGGTCCCGGAGCGCGTCGTGCACGCCAAGGGCGGCGGCGCGTTCGGCGAACTCGTCGTCACGAACGACGTCAGTGCGTACACCGCGGCGAAGCTGTTCCAGCCCGGCACGAGAACCGAATCCCTCGTGCGGTTCTCGACGGTGGCCGGGGAGCAGGGCAGTCCCGACACGTGGCGTGACCCGCGCGGATTCGCGGTGAAGTTCTACACCGGGGACGGCAACTACGACCTCGTCGGCAACAACACCCCGGTGTTCTTCGTCAAGGACCCGATCAAGTTCCCCGACTTCATCCACTCCCAGAAGCGGCTGCCCGGTTCGGGACTGCGCGACCACACCATGCAGTGGGACTTCTGGACGTTGCGTCCCGAGACCGCGCACCAGGTGACGTGGCTGATGGGTGACCGGGGCATCCCCCGAACCTGGCGCCACATGGACGGTTTCGGCTCCCATACCTACCAGTGGGTCAACGCCGAAGGGGAGCGGTTCTGGGTCAAGTACCACTTCAAGACGAACCAGGGCATCGAGTTCCTCACCCAGGCCGAAGCCGACCGGCTCGCCGGTACCGACCCGGACTACCATCGCGCCGATCTCCACGACGCGATCGAGCGGGGCGAGTTCCCCAGCTGGACGCTGAAGGTGCAGATCATGCCCGTGGCCGAGGCGGAGGGGTATCGCTTCAACCCGTTCGACCTGACCAAGGTGTGGTCCCAGCGTGACTACCCGCTGATCGAGGTCGGCACCTGGACGCTGAACCGCAACCCGCGCAACTTCTTCGCCGAGATCGAGCAGGCCGCGTTCGCGCCGTCGAACATCGTGCCGGGCATCGGACTGTCGCCGGACAAGATGCTGCTCGGCCGGGTGTTCTCCTATGCCGACGCGCACCGCTACCGCATCGGCGCGAACCACGCGCAGCTGCCGGTCAACGCGCCGAAGAACGAGGTGAACTCGTACTCGCAGGACGGCGCCATGCGGTACTCGTTCAACGACGCGGGCACCCCGGTGTATGCGCCGAACAGCTTCGGCGGCCCGCACGCCGACCCGCAGCTCGCCGGCGACGAAGGTCTGTGGGAGTTCGGCACCGAGGCGGTACGGGCCGGCTACATCCGGCATGCCGAGGACGACGACTTCGGTCAGGCCGGCACGCTCGTGCGCGAGGTGCTCGACGACGCCGCTCGGGAGCGGCTGGTGGGCAACATCGTCGGACACATCCTCGGCGGAACCTCGGAGGCGTTGTACGGCCGGATCTTCGAATACTGGTCGAATGTCGACACCGACCTCGGAAAGAAGATCGAGGAGGGTGTCCGGTCGGGCCGGGCCTGACCGCGCGTCAGAGCAAGCCCCACCAGTAGAGGAGGGTGGCCAGTATCCACACGACGACCGTCTGCATCTCTTTGTCCTCCCTCGATGCGGATTCTTCCTCCATCATCCGCCCGCGGGGGCACGGCCGCCACGGACACTCCGAGAACAGGGAGTCCCGTGTCCACTTCGTTGCCTGCGGCCGCAGGGAACCAGGCCACCGCCTCGGGCGTTGAAACAGGGCAGTATGTCCGAAGTACGACCGGCGCGACGTCCGTCGCCGCCGGGAGGCACATCGACACCGATAGGAGCTCGGATCATGACCGGACCCATCACCAGCACGCTGAATCCGGACCAGCAGAAGATCGCGGGGGATGCTCTGCAGGACACCCTGGTCGACATGATCGACCTGAGCTTGATCGCCAAGCAGGCGCACTGGAACGTCGTCGGCCCCCAGTTCCGCAGCCTGCACCTCGCCCTGGACGAGATCGTCACGGCCGCCCGGACCTACACCGACGAGGTGGCGGAGCGGCTCACGGCGATCGGCGTCAGCCCGGACGGACGGGCCACGACCGTCGCCCAGGACTCGGGCACCAAGGGGTTCGGTGCGGGTTGGACCAAGGACGAGCAGGTCGTCGCGTCGATCACCGACAACCTCTCGGCCGTCATCGGCCGCCTGCGCGAGCGCATCGCGGCGACGGACGAGGCGGACCCGGTCACGCAGGACCTGCTCATCGCCCAGACCGCCGGTCTCGAGCAGACGCATTGGATGTGGCAGGCCCAGCTCGCCTGAGCCGGTACCTCCCTCAGGGCCACCCGTTCCCGCGGGTGGCCCTTCGTGTGTTCCGGGCGATCGAACACCTGTGTTACTGGAGTGTCGGATGTGATTGCTACGTTGGCACCGGTCCGTTCTCCGATCGAAAGGTGCCTGCAGCGATGGTCATGGGTCCTACCCACGCGGTGTCCGGGGCGCTGGTCGGCCTCCTCGTCGCCGACGTGCTGCCCCCGGAGTGGGGTGGACCCGGCTCCACGGCGGAGACCTTCGCGTTCGCCGCGGTCTGCGCCGGCTCAGCCCTGCTGCCGGATCTCGACACCCCGCAGTCGACGGTGGCGCGGTCCTTCGGGCCGGTCAGTCAGGTGGCGGCGCGCGGCATCGACAACCTCTCGCTCGGCTACTACACGCTCACCAAGGGCCGTCGTGACCGTAGCCGCCGGGGTGGCCATCGCACGCTGACGCACACGGCCCTGTTCGCGGCCCTGCTGGGGGCGGGGGTGTCCATGCTCGTCGCCCGGTTCGACCGGGTCGCGGTCGTCGCCGTCCTGTTCGTCACGCTCGGCCTGGCGCTGCGCGGGCTCGCGGACGGCTGGGCCAAGCGCAACGGGTGGCTCGTGGTGACCGCGACCTCGGCGGTGTTGTCGGTGCTCATGTGGAACTGGTTCCCCGGCGAGGTGGGTTCGGTGGGCCTCGGGGTGGCGGTAGCGCTCGGATGCGCGACGCACTGCCTGGGCGACGCCGTCACCAAGGAGGGCATCCCGTTTCTCGCGCCGTTCGTGCCCTGGCGCGGCGAACGCTGGTGGGAGATCCGGATGCCCGGGTTCCTCGCCATCCGCGCCGGCGGCGCGTTCGAGCTGGCGATCCTCGGCCCGGCGCTGACGATCGCCGCGGTCGCGATAGCGGTGTGGTCGATCGACGGCGCGCCGGAACTCCTGCGCGAAGCCGTCGGGGTGTCGCGCGCCGGCAGCTGACGCGGATTTCGGAACCACTGGCATCGAAAGAGAACTTGTTCTATTTTTGCTCTGTTTCTGCCTCTCGCCAGATCGGAGCCCAGCCCGGTGAAAGCCCGCGATGCCCGGACGGACGGCGACCCCGTCTCCACCACGACCCTCAGCCGACGAGGCTTTCTCGGCGCCGCCGGTGCCGTGGGATTGACCGGTCTCGCCTGGAAACCCGCCGGCGCAGTCCCGGTCGGTGATCCGCGCGCCACCATTCCGGCGCCCCCGGCATTCCCCGCGGATATCCCGCTGGCCCAGCAGCGCTTCGAGAACTGGGCCCGGACGATCCGCTTCGACGCGGTGTGGACCGCGACCGCACGCGATGCGCACGACGTTGTGCGCATCGCCGACTGGGCCCGCGCCCACGGCTACCGCGTCCGCCCGCGGGGCACCATGCACAGCTGGAGCCCGCTGACCGTCGTGCCCGGCGAGAGCGTCGAGAAGATCGTGCTGATCGACACGATGGCGCACCTGAACGCCGTCACCGTCGATCCCGCAGGAACGCCCGCCACCGTCACCGCCGGCGCGGGCGCGAGCATCGAATCGATCCTCACCGCGCTGGAGCAGCACGGCCTCGGGTGGGCCAATACGCCGGCCATCGGCGACATCACCATCGCCGGAGCGCTGTCGATCGGCGCGCACGGCGCCACCTATCCGGCGGCGGGGGAGCGGGCGATCCCCGGCCAGTCGTTCGGCTCCCTGTCGAACCTCGTCGTCGCCCTCACCGCCGTCGTGTGGAACGGCGCCGCCGGCGCCTACGAACTGCGCGAGTTCCGTCGGTCCGAACCCGAGATCACGCCCCTGCTCGCCCACCTGGGCCGCAGCTTCGTCACCTCGGTGACCCTGCAGGCCGGGGCCAACTACCGGCTGCGCTGCCAGAGCTTCACCGACGTGCCGTGGCAGGAACTGTTCGCCCCGCCCGGCGCTCCGGGCCGCACCTTCGAGCGGTTCGTCGAGGAGTCCGGCCGAGTGGAGGCGATCTGGTTCCCCTTCACGCAGACGCCGTGGTTGAAGATCTGGTCGGTGTGCCCCGAGAAGCCGCCGACCGCGCGCGAGGTGCACGGGCCGTACAACTACTTCTTCTCCGACAGCATCCCCGAGGAGGTCACCACGCCTCTCGGTCAGGTGGCGAGCGGGATGCAGGCCGCCACCCCGGCCTTCGGCGCCGCCCAGTTCGGGGCCGTCGCCGCCGGTCTCGCCGCCACCGGCACCGCCGACCTGTGGGGCTGGTCGAAGGACCTGTTGTTCTATCTGCGGGCCACCACGCTGCGCGTCGTCGCCGGCGGCGGGGTGGTCCTCACGCGGCGGGCGAACATCGCCCGCGTCATCCACGAGTTCACCACGTGGTTGCACGAACGGATGACCCACTACGCCTCGCTCGGGCAGTATCCGGTCAACATGCCGTTCGAGGTGCGCCTGTGCACCGTGGACGATCAGTCGGAGGTGCTCGTCGAGTCGGCGGGCCCGCCGAACCTGTCGGCCGTCCGTCCCCGTCCCGACCGGCCCGAGTGGGACACGGCCATCTGGATGAACGTCGTCTCCGTTCCCGGCACCGCGGGACAGTCCGCCTTCTTCCAGGAGATGGAGCAGTGGATGGCCGACCATTACTCCGGTGACTACGCGACCTTCCGGTCGGAGTGGTCGAAGGGCTGGGCGTTCGACGCGGCGGGCGGATACCGGGATCCGAGGTTTCTCGGTGAGGTCGTCCCGGCGATGTACCGCACCGGACTGTCCGCCGACGAGGGCTGGGACGCGGCGCGCGCGTCGTTCGACCGGCACGACCCGCATCGGGTGTTCACCAACGGATTCCTCGATCGGTTGCTGCCGCCGGTGTGAGGCGCGGGACCGGTCCGAGGGCACGGTTCGGTTTCGATCCCGCCGCTTCCGTCGTTCACAACTCTCACATCAGTCACATCCGTATACATTTGCCCCGTTCCATGTGGGTGCGACGGTGGGAGCGACGTGCGGAAGTTCGAGACGGGGAAGAACGCGGGAGGCACGCACTCGGCGCGGCGCCACGTCCGTCGGGGGGCCGCCGCCGCAGCGCTGCTCGCCTGTCTGATCGCACCGGCGCCGTCGGCCGCGGCGAACCCGATCGTCGAGCCGGTGGCGGCCGACCCCAGCATCGTGCGGGCATCCGACGGGGCGTACTACATGTACACGACGGGTGACGACTGGGGCGACGGCCGGGGCCTGCGCGGGATGTCCGTCTTCACGTCCTTCGACCTCACGGACTGGAAGTACGTCGACGACGTGTTCTCCGAGATTCCCACCTGGCACCCGCCGGACAACTACGTGTGGGCTCCCCACGTGATCGAGTCGGACTCCGGCTACAGCCTCTACTACGCGCTCCCGGACGGGGCGAATCCGTGCATCGGTCTCGCCACCGCACCCGGACCGGCCGGCCCGTGGACCGACCTGGGTCGTCCCGTGTTCTGCGCCGAGGACGTCGGAGTCCAGGGCACGATCGATCCGTTCGTATGGGACGACGGCACGACGAAGACGATGTTCGTCGGGAATTTCAAAGGCGTCTACGCCATCCCGCTGAATGCGGAGGGAACCGCGCCTGCCGGCGAACCGGTCCGGGTCGCGGACGAACGCTTCGAGGGACCACACGTCGAACATCGCGACGGCTACTACTACCTGTTCCTCTCCTCCGGCCACTGCTGCAACGGCGCCGACACCGCCTACCGGGTCCTCGTCGGCCGGTCCGAGTCGTTGACCGGCCCGTACGTCGACCGCAAGGGCGACGATCTCGACGGCGGTGGCGGCGCGCTCATCCTGGCCGGCAGCGACCCGTGGGCAGGGCCCGGGCACAACACGGTGGTGACCGACGACGCCGGCGACGACTGGATCGTCTACCACGCGATTCCCCGCGACGATCTCCAGCTGCCCAGCGGCGCGCAGCGACGGGAGGGCATGATCGACCGGATCGTGTGGGCCAACGGCTGGCCGGAGATCGGCGACGGATCCCCGTCGTCGACCCGGCCCGCCGTTCCCCGAACGGATCTGCCCGTGCGCGTCTCCCTCACCGCGGACACGTCCACGACGCTGCCCGCGTCCGGCGGGGTGGTCGAGGCCACCCTGCTCGTCGAAGCACCCGACGACGCGCCCTACACGGGGCAGGTGTGGGCCGGGGCGGTCCGCCCGAACGGCGAGGAAGGCGAGCCGGTCCTGGACCCGATCGACGTCGATCTGGCCGCGGGGGAAACCCTCGAGGAGCGGATCGCGTTCACGGTGAGCGACGGTGCGGCGAACGGCACGTATGGTCTGTACGCGTTCGCCGGCACCCACGGCGGGGAGATCGTCGAGTTCGGTGCCGTCACCGCCCGCAAGTCCGACGGGCTCTCGGACGTCGGGGAGCCCGTCGACGTGATGACGCTGCGCGTGCGCGAGACGGCGCGCTGACAGGGGGCGCTCCGGCAGGAAGCAGGTGCCCGGGACGCATAATCGAGGCGTGGATCGAGCGTCCTATCCGAAGCTGTTGCGCGCGGACACCGAGCGGCTGGGCGCCCCCGGCGAAGGCCGGCTCGACCGGCCGGTCCCGACCTGCCCGCGCTGGTCCGTCGAGCGGCTTCTCGGGCACGTCGGCCGCGTGCACCGGAACGCGGCAGCCTGGCTGCGGACCGGCCGCCGCACCGAGATCCCACCCGCTCCGGCCGGGGCCGCCGTCCTCCCGTGGGTGCGGGACGGACTCGAGGAGTTGACGGAGGCCGTGCAGTCGGCCGACCCGCACGCCGACGAGCAGACCTTCGCCGGACCGCAGCCGGCGTCGTTCTGGGTCCGTCGCATGGCGGTCGAAACTGCGCTGCACCGGACCGACGCCGAGCTCGCCACGGGCGAGGGCACCACGCCCGTCGACACCGCACTGGCCGTCGAGGGCATCGACGAACTCTTCGGGGTGCTGCTCCCGTTCCGTGCCCTTGCCGGGACGGGGAGTGCCGGGTCGCCGTCCTGGTCTGGGAAGACGATGCACCTGCATGCGACCGACCCCGCCCTCGCCGCGGGCGAGGGCGAATGGTCGATCACCTTCGATGCCGACGAACCTTCCGTCGTCCACACCCACGCCGAGGGGGACGTCGCAGTCTGCGGGCCGGCGTCGGATCTGTTGCTCCTCCTGTGGAACCGGGCGTCCCTCGACCGGTTCGAGGTGTTCGGTGACGCCGCGTTGCTGACCCGTTGGCGCGACGAGGTGACGATCTGACGCCGATGTCGGTTACTGCCGTGCGAGCAATCGCTCGAGGTCGTCGAGAACGAGCATTGCGCCGGTCGGGCCGAGTGCGAGGAACCACGTCTCGTCGCTCACCGCGACGGCGCGCCCCTGCTGCACGGCTGTGAGGCTCGACCACAGCGGGCCGCCGACGACGGCCGCCTCGTCGGTTTCTCTGCCGTAGCTCGAGTAGAAGATCCGGTCGCCGTCCGCCTCCGTGATCGTTTCCGGGCTGACCTCGGCCGCAAGTTCCTCGATGTCCTGGACCGGCGGACGGCGCAGCCCGACGTCCTGCAGGATGACGCCGATGAACGAGAGGTTCCCGTACAGGCGGATCTTGCCGGACATGAACCGCACCAGCGAGATGCTCGGATCGCCCTGGATCGAGTCCCCCACCTCGGCGGCGCGGGTCTGATAGGCATTGAGGACCGACTCGGCCTTCTCCTCCTCGCCCAGCGCGTCCGCGACGAGCAGGAAATTCTCCTTCCACGGGAAACCGGGCCGGATCGAGAACACGGTCGGGGCGATGGCGGACAGCTGCGGGTACATCTTGTCCGCGCGGAGCTTGCTGCCGACGATCAGATCCGGCCGCAGCGTGCCGATGGCCTCGAGATCGAGGTTGTTGATCGTGCCCACGTCGGCGACGCCGGCGAGCCGGTCCGCGAGGTACGACGGCTGGTCCCCAGCGCCCTCGGGACTCGCGATGCCCACGGGAGTGAGGCCGAGGGAGAGGACGGCATCGAGCTCGCCGCCGTCGAGCACGACGACGCGCTGCGGCTTGACCGCGATCTCCGTCTCGCCGAGAGCGTGGGTGACGACCCGGGGGAACTGTCCGGGCGCCGCGTCGCTGCCGAGCTTCGCCGTCTCCTCGTCGGCGGTGGCGAACAGCCGGCCACCGGTGGCGACGTCGGCGTTGCCGGCGCCGGTGTCGCGGGTCGACTCGGCGGCGCCGCCGCAGGCCGCGACCGTGAAGGTGACGAGCAGGGCCGCGGCGGTGAGGCGGCCGAGGTGTCTGAGCTTGTTCATGAGGGGAGGCTATCCTCACGGCCTGCTCTTCCGTGGCCCCGCCCCGGATGGTCACCCCAATGCCGGGCAGGGTTCATCGCTCACCGGCGGTTGCGCCGGTCGAGGTGCAAGGTCCGCAGAACTGCCCGACGGCCGGGCCGAAGGGCCGCCGGCGGAACGACCGGCGCGGTAGCCGGGGAGCGGAACTTCAGTTCGGAGGCGGTTTCCGGGGCGTCATCGGAGGTCGCCCGCAGGAATCGATCGGGCAGCGCGAGCTTGTGGATCGTACGCAGAGTCAGAAGATACTGCCGCACAAGCGGACCCGTCGTGTACGGCAGATCGTACTTGTCGCACAGCGCCCGGACCTTCATGGAGATCTCTGCGTAGCGGTTGCTGGGAAGGTCCGGGAACAGATGATGCTCGATCTGGTAGCAGAGGTTGCCGCTCAGGAAAGCCATCACCGCGCCGGCGCGGAAATTGGCACTTCCGAGCATCTGCCGGAGATACCATTCCGCCCTCGTCTCGTGCTCGAGCTCGACGAGGGTGAACTTCTCGGCGCCGTCGGGAAAGTGCCCGCAGAAGATCACCACGTACGACCACAGGTTCCGGAGCAGATTCGCGACCAGATCGGCCGTCAGGGTACGCCGCCAGCGACGACCGCTGAGCGCGGGGAAGACCAGGTAGTCCTTCAGCGATTGGCGGACAAGCTTTCCCGTCAGTGCTCGCCGGTGGGCGGTCTTCTCGGCCTCGCTGCCGGCGTGCTCGTTCGCGGAATGCAGACCGTGCAGTGCGATCCCCCACTCGAAGGTGATTGCCAACAGCAGGTTTCGCAGCGGTTGCGCCAGATTGCCGGGCTGCCAAGGCTGGTCGCGGGTGATCCGGATGACGCCGAAGCCGAGGTCGTCGTCCACTCCGACGACGTTGTTGAAAACGTGGTGGCGGTAGTTGTGGGAGTACCGCCACTGCGAGGAGAGCCCGGCCATGTCCCACTCCCACGTCGTGGAGTGGATTTCCGGGTCGTTCATCCAGTCCCACTGCCCGTGCGAGACGTTGTGACCGATCTCCATGTTCTCCACGCTCTTGGCGACAGCGAGGGCTGCCACTCCGAGAACCCACCCGGCCCGAGCCCTGCTGGTGCAGATCAGCAGCCGTGCAGCGACATCCAGTGCACGCTGGAACGCGATCGTGCGCCGGATGTAGGCGGCGTCCGCCGCCCCGAGCGACTCGGCGACATCTCGGCGGATCTCGTTCATTTCGGTGCTCAGCGCCTCGACATCATCCGCGGTGAGGTGCGCATATTCCTTGATGTCGGAGATCGCCATGGTGTCCTTTCCGCATCGAGTTCGCAACGGGCGAGGTAGGATTCGGACCCCGCTGCGGGAGCGGATCAACGGTCGGTGCGGTGGCCCACCGCGGCGCACGTCGTCGAGTCACGTTCTCGGTAGCGGGGCGGCCACGACGCCGGTGCGTGTCGGTCGATTCGCGACGGGATCCGCGGGGCGCCCCGCCCGTTCCGGCGGTCACGACGAGCAGGACGTTCGGTCGCACAAGGTCGATCACGGCGGCCTCCCGAGGCCTGGGATGTAGGACCAGTCAACACCGCGTCATCGAGGGTGTCAACGCTGTAGACCTACAGCACAGGGCTACAGTGGACACGGACGGGAAGGAGTCCGTGATGCCGAAGACTCCCGCGGGCCGCCCGGTCGGACCCTGGGGCGGGAACATTCGGACCCGGGAAGCGATCCTCACGTCCGCGCTCGCGATCATCGATCGCGACGGCGTCGAGGGGCTCTCCATGCGCCGCCTCGGCAAGGCACTCGGCCGGGATCCGATGATCCTGTACCGCCACGCGCCGAACAAGGCCGCCCTCCTCGACGGAGTCGCCGAGATCGTCCTCGGGCAACTGTCCGTCGACCCCCAGGGCGGTGACTGGGAAGATCAACTACGAACGGTGGCAAGGGATTTCCGTCGACTGGCTCTCGACCACCCGCACGTGGTTCCGTTGCTGGTCACCCGCCCCTTGTCCACGCCCCTCGCGCTGCGTCCGCTCGGAACTCTGCGTCCCCTCGAAGGTATCCTGACCCTGCTCACCCGGGCCGGCTTCACTGCGGCCGACGCCCTGCATGTCTACCGGGCCTTGTTCGGGTTCCTTCACGGTCACGTCCTCGACGAGTTGCAGGAACTCGTCGAGCGGCCGGAGGAGTCCGACGACCTGCTCCGCCTGGGGCTGCATCGGCTACCGATCGGCGAGTTCCCCATCCTACGTAGTCTCGCGCCGATTCTGGCCTCCTACGACGGTGCCGCCGAGTTCGAGCGCGGCCTCGACGTCTTCTTTTCGGGCCTGACGGCCACACTGGACTCCGGGGGCGGCCGGTATCCGGACGAGCCGGCACCGCCGGCCGATCCTACGAATCCGCCAACGTGCGCATGATGCCGTAGGCGTGGTCCGGTTCGGTGTCGGGGGACAGGAGCACCAGCACGAGTTGGGTGCCGTTGCACCCGAGGAAGTACATCGTGTGCGGTGGTTGTCCGGGTGCCGGTTCGCGCAGGGCGGTGCCGCCCGAGTCGAGGGTGAACTCGTCGATTCGTTTTCGCGAGATCTGCAGGGCGTTCCAGTCGAAGCAGACCCGGGCCACGGGTCCGAGGCGCAGGACGAGCGCGGAGATCAGGTCGTCCAGCTCGTCGGTGAGGTTCGTGGTCCACGGGAACCAGGAGCCGTCGATCGAGGACGGTGGTGCGGAGTTCGGCCGGAGCAGGAAGCGCGGCGTGTGGGCCGGTGTGGGAAATCGGGCAGGCGGGCGGTGCGACGGCGCGGTGCGCTCGGGCGGCACGGAGCGATCGGGCGGCACGGAGCGATCGTCGGCGACGTGGGTGATGGCGTGGTTGTGCGTCATGAGACGCTCCTTGGGTGGCCTCGGGGAGGCCGGCTTGTCACCGGGAGGCGTCGAGCCGGATGCTCGAGACGGGAACGTGCCGGTCTGCTCACCGTACGTCACGATCACGGCGGACGTGCCGTGCCGAGAAACTGAGAACGAGATCGGGGCCTCTTCTCCGTGCGGAGAAGAGGCCCCGATCAGGTTCTTCGCGAGTCGGGGTGGCGGGATTCGAACCCACGACCTCTTCGTCCCGAACGAAGCGCGCTACCAAGCTGCGCCACACCCCGTTTCGAACCTCGGTCAGCTTACAGCACGATGGGGTTGACGGTTAAATCGCCTGGTCAGCGCGGCGAAAACGTACTCCGGGTACCCGCGTCCGCGGTGCTTCGAGCCTGCTCCCGCGGTGCCGGAACCAGCGTCAGCAGCGTCGCCTCGGGACGGCACCAGAACCGGGCGGGTGCCGTCGGTGACGTGCCGATGCCCGCCGAGACGTGCAACCGCATGTGCGACCCCCAGCGCGACGGGCCCTTGACCCGCGACCGGTCCAGCCCGCAGTTGGTCACCAGCGCGCCGACCAGCGGCAGGCACAGTTGACCACCGTGGGTATGACCCGCCATCACCAGGTCGTACCCGTCGTCCGCGAACCGGTCCAGCACCCGCGGTTCGGGCGAGTGGGTCAGCCCCAGCCGCAGATCCGCCGCCGGATTCGCGGGACCGGCGACGGTGTCGTACCGGTCCCGGTCGATGTGCGGGTCGTCGACACCGGCTGCGCTGATGCGCACCCCGGCGATCTCGAGCTCGCGTCGCACGTGCGTGACGTCGAGCCAGCCGCGCTCGCTGAACGCGGCGCGCAGATCACTCCAGGGCAGTGGCGCGCCGTGCACGCGCTCGTGGTTGCGGTCGAAGTACTTCAGCGGGTTCTTCACCCGCGGCCCGAAGTAGTCGTTGCTGCCGAAGACGAACAGCCCCGGCCGGGCGAGCAGACCGCCGAGCGCCTGCACGACGGCGGGGACCGCCTTCGGATGCGCGAGATTGTCACCGGTGTTGATCACCAGGTCGGGTTCGAGGCGGTCGAGCTCGCGAAGCCAGTTCTGCTTGAGCCGCTGCCCGGGCGTCATGTGGATGTCGCTCAGGTGCAGCACTCGCAGCGTCGAGGCGTCCGGCGCGAGCACCGGCAGCGTCACCTCCCGCAGAGCGAAGGCGTTGCGCTCGACGAGCGTCGCGTAGCCGAGGCCGAGGACAGCGGCACCGGCCGCGCCGATCGCGGCACGTCGGAGAGTAGGAACGTCTGGCACGTCTCCAGCGTACCGCCGGGGCTCGTCCGTGCACGGGTTCGCAGGGCACCGCGTAGCGTCGAGGCATGTCCGAGACCACGTCCTCGCTCAAAGCCACGCTCCGCGCCGACCTCACGTCCGCGATGAAGGACAAGGATGCGCTGCGCACCAACACGCTGCGCATGTTGCTCGCCGCCGTCCAGACCGAAGAAGTCGCCGGCAAGCAGGCACGCGATCTCACCGACGAGGAAGTCGTGAAGGTGCTCGCGCGCGAAGCGAAGAAGCGCGGCGAAGCCGCCGAGGTGTATACCGAGAACGGCCGCGGGGAACTGGCGGCGAAAGAGCACGCCGAGGCCCGCATCATCGACGGGTACCTGCCGACCCCGCTCACCGACGCCGAACTGGCCGACGTGGTGGACACCGCCCTCGCCCAGGTCGCCGAGGAGATCGGGGAGCGGCCGGGGCCCCGGCAGATGGGTCAGGTCATGAAGGCGGCGACCGCGATCGCCGCCGGGAAGACCGACGGCAAGCGCCTGTCCGCCGCCGTCAAGTCGCGCCTGTAGACCGCACCGGTAGACGACGGCGCCGCCCGGTCGTCGCGCGACCGGGCGGCGCCGGTCATCGTCCCGGGATGGGTGCCGGCGCGGCCGGCACCGTCGTGTCCGGTACCCGGCTCTCGCTCGGCCGGGCCGGTGTCGCACTCGGGCTCGGCGGCGCGGCGCGCACCGACCCGTCGCTGACGAAGATCGTCACCGTCGAGCCGGGGACGGCGGAACCGGACGGCGAGACCGAGGCGACGGTGCCACTGCGGCCTTCCGCCTTGACGGTCGTCTCCGTCACCTGGAACCCGGCGTCGATCAGGCGCTGGCTGGCCTGCTGCCGGTTCAGGCCCACGACGTTGGGGACCTGCGCGTTGCCGGCGCCGCGCACGTACTTCTGATCCACGGGGGGCAGCTCGGTGGGGCCGAACTTGTTCGCGACCGGCAGCAGCGCATCGAACCACGTGCGTGCGGGCTCGGTGCCGCCGAAGAGGTTGCCGTCGTAGCAGGGGCGCACCGGCCCGGAACAGATCTGCCCCGGCGTAGGCGAGTCACCGTACGTGTAGACGGATCCGGCGAGATTGTTGGTGAAACCGAGGAAGGCCGAGGACATGTGCGACTCGGTGGTTCCCGTCTTGGCCGACACCGGCAGGTTCCAGCCCACCGAGCCGGCCGCGCCGGCCGCCGTGCCGCCACCCGACGTGTCCTTGCCCAGGGCGTTCGCGAGCGTGTCGGCCAGGCCCGGTTCGACGACCTGTTCGCAGGCCTGCTGGGTGATCGGCACGGGCTTGCCCTCGCGGTCGAACACCGCGTCGATCGGCGTGGGCGGGCACCACTTGCCGTGGGAGGCGAGCGTCGCCGCGACGTTGGACAGCTCCAGCGGGTTGACCCAGGTGGGTCCCAGGGTGAACGAACCGAGGTGCTGCGCCTTCTGCATCTCGGACATGCTCTGCTCGCCGAAACCGGAGGAATTGGGCTGGGCGTAGGAGCGCAGACCGAGCCGCACCGACATGTCGACGACGGAGTCCACCCCGGTGGCCTCGATCAGCTTGACGAAGGCGGTGTTGGGGGACTGCGCCAGCGCGTCCGTCACCGACAGCTTCGGCGGGTACGGCGCGGCGTTCTCGACGCAGTAGGTGGCCGGCGGGCACCCGGGGGCGCCGCCGTCACCGAGACCGCGGGCGTTGTAGCGGGCCGGCACGTCCAGCACGGCACTCGTGCCGAGGCCCTTCTCCATCGCCGCGGCCACCGTGAAGATCTTGAACACCGAGCCGGCGCCGTGACCGGTCAGCGAGTACGGCTGCGGCTGCACCGTCTGGTTGGCCTCGCCGTCGAGACCGTACACGCGGCTCGACCCCATCGCGAGGACACGATGCGAATCCTCCCCGGGCCGGATCACGTTCATCACCGTGGCGACGTCCTCGACGGTCGGGCTCGTGAACTTGTCCAGCGACGACTTGACCGAGTTCTGGATCTCGGGGTCGAGCGTGGTGCGGATGAGATATCCGCCCTTGTCGATCTGTTCGCGGGACAACCCGGCCTCGGCCAGGTACTGCAGCGCGTACTCGCAGAAGAACCCCCGGTCGCCCGCGGCGATGCACCCGCGCGGCAGGGTCTTCGGCTCGGGCAGGACGCCGAGCGGCTGCTCCTTCGCGGCGCGGATCTCGGCGGCGCGCTCGGGGATGTTCTGGATCATCGTGTCGAGCACGACGTTGCGCCGCGCCAGCACGCCGTCCGGATTGGTGTACGGGTTCAGCGCGGAACTGGACTGCACCATGCCGGCGAGCATCGCGGACTGGGTGACGTTCAGGTCCTTCGCGTCGATGCCGAAGTACGTCTGCGCGGCGTCCTGCACGCCGAAGGATCCGTTCCCGAACGGCACGAGGTTCAGGTAGCGGGTGAGGATCTCGTCCTTGGTCAGCTCGTCGTCGAGCGTCAGCGCCATCCGGATCTCCCGGATCTTGCGCGCGGGCGTCGTCTCGATCGCGGCGCGGCGTTCGGCGTCGGTCTTGGCGACCACGTGCAGCAGGTAGTTCTTCACGTACTGCTGGTCGATCGTGGACGCGCCCTGCTCGACCTGCCCGCTGGTGGTGTTGGTGAGGAAGGCGCGGATGGTGCCCTGCCAGTCGACACCCTGGTGTTCGGCGAAGCGCTTGTCCTCGATGGAGACGATGGCGAGCTTCATCTCGTTGGAGATCTGGTCGCTCGGCACCTCGAACCGGCGCTGGTCGTAGAGCCAGGCGATGGGTGTGCCCGCGGCGTCGGTCATGGTGGTGACCGCGGGCACCACCCCCTCGACGAGTTCGGCGGAACTGTTGTCCACCGTGTCCGCGGCGCGGTTCGAGACGTAGCCGAACCCCCCGGCCGCCGGGAACATCACACCGGCCAGCAGGACTCCGCCCAGTGCCGTGCATCCTGCGAGCTTCGCCACCGTTTTTCCGATCGACACGCCTACACAGTACGTGCCGCGGCGGAGCACGGACCCCGCCGCACGCGTTCCCGTGTCCGCGTTGCGCTGGCGAAAACCCTCCGACGTGCAGTGATGCACGGGCGTACCAGAAAAGTGTTTCTCCACCTTGCGCACGGGGAACTCTTTACCTAGATTGAGTCCTCAGTGTGATGCAGATAACACCTGAATAGGAATGTGGCGCAGAACGGTCGTGCTAGGCCGTCGATACTGCGTGCCTTCCAGGACCCCGTGACACGGCGTTCGGAGAGTAAGGGGCAACTGAATGCACATGACCACCCCGATGGCCCGGCTCGACGTAGACCAAGCAGAAGCACGCATCGCATGGGTATCGAAAGCCCGATGCCGTGAAGTGGACCCCGATCAGTTGTTCGTCCGTGGCGCCGCCCAGCGCAAGGCCGCAGTCATCTGCCGGCACTGCCCGGTGATGCTCCAGTGCGGCGCCGACGCCCTCGACAACCGCGTCGAATTCGGCGTCTGGGGCGGGATGACCGAACGTCAGCGCCGGGCGCTGCTCAAGCAGCATCCCGAAGTCGACTCCTGGGCCGACTTCTTCGAGGCTCAGCGTCAGCACCAGAACGCCGTCTGACCGATCGGCCGTCCGACCGATCAGCCGTCCGACCGATCAGTGGGAACCCGCGAGGTCATGCCTCGCGGGTCATCTGATCGGCCACGGCGCGCAGTGCCTCGAGATCCGAGACCTCGAAGGGCAGCGACGGTACGCCGACGACCGGCACCCGCGGATGCGCACTCGTGAATCGAGCCAGCAGCCGCAGCTCCCGCTTCGCCGTCACCGCCCGGTGCGCGTGGACCCGCAGCACGGCCTCGGCCGGCGCGTTCTCCTTCCGGCCCTGCTCCTCGAGCAGATCCGCCGCAGTCAGGGCGTGGTCGGCCGGTAGCGAGGACAGTGTCGGATGCGTGCGGTTGAGGATCAGCCCCGCGAGCGGCATGCGGTCCTCGGACAACCGCTCGACGAAGAACGATGCTTCCCGCAGCGCGTCCGGTTCGGCCGCCGCGACCACCATGAAGTGGGTGCCCGGCTGCTGCAGCAACTGGTAGGTGCGGTTCGCCCGCTCCCGGAACCCGCCGAACATCGAATCCAGGGACTGCACGAAAGCGGATGCGTCCGAAAGCATCTGGCTACCGACGATCGTCGAGACCGCTTTCAGGGCCAGGCCCATGGCGCCCGTCACCAACCGTCCCAGCCCCCGCCCCGGCGCGGTGAACATGCGGATCATCCGGCCGTCCAGGAACGCGCCGAGCCGCTGCGGTGCATCGAGGAAGTCCAGCGCATTGCGCGACGGCGGAGTGTCGACCACGATCAGATCCCAGGCGTCGCTCGCCGCGAGCTGCCCGAGCTTCTCCATCGCCATGTACTCCTGAGTGCCGGAGAACGACGAGGCCACGGTCTGATAGAACGGGTTGTCGAGGATCTGCTGCGCCTTTTCCGGTGTCGAGTGCTCGAGCACCATGTCGTCGAAGGTGCGGCGCATGTTCAGCATCATCGCGTGCAGCTCGCCCTTCGCGCCCGGCCCCAGCTGCACGAGCTGCGGACTGTTGTCGAGGGCCTGCACACCCAGCGCCTGAGCCAGCCGCCGGGCCGGATCGATCGTCAGCACCACGACGTTGCGGCCCTGCTCTGCGGCCCGCAGCGCCAGCGCCGCAGCGGTCGTGGTCTTGCCGACCCCGCCCGCGCCGGTGCACACGATGATGCGCGACGAGGGGTCGGCGAGGATGGACCGGACGTCGAGCGGCGGCGCATGGTGCGCCCGCGGCGCGGTCACCGCACACCCTGTTCGCCGAGCTGCTCCGCGAGCTCGTACAGCCCGCCGAGATCCACGCCGTCCGCCAGCGCGGGCAGATGCATTCGTGCCACGTTCACCTCGTCGAGTTGGGCGGCGCTGACCTGCTGCGCCTGCAGGGTGGATGCATGCTCGATCGTCTCGGTCAGCAGACCCGCGAAGTTCGCTTCGTCGAGCGCGACCCCCGCCCGGTCGAGTCCCTCGCGTACCGCGGCCGCATCGATCCGGCCGGCCGCCGCCTCGTCCACCATCTCCTCGGGCAGGAAGTCGGGTGCGGTCCGGTTAACGATCACGGTACCCAGCCGCAGGTCCGCCGCGAGCAGCTCGCTCACCGCGTCGGAGGTTTCCTGCACCGGGAGCGCCTCGAGCAGCGTGACCAGGTGGACCATGGTCTCGTCGGAGTGCAGCAGCCGCACGACCCCCTCGCTCTGGGAGCGGATCGGACCCGACTTCGCGAGGTCGGCCATCGCCTTGGTCACGTCGAGGAAGCTACCGATGCGGCCCGTGGGCGGGGAGTCCACCACGACCACGTCGTACACGGGTTCGCCGGTGCGGTCGGTGCGCACCACGGTCTCCTTGATCTTGCCGGTCAGGATCACGTCCCGCAGACCCGGCGCCAGCGTGGTCGCGAACTCGATGGCACCGATCCGGCGCATCGCCCGCCCCGCGAACCCGAGGTTGTAGAACATGTCCAGGTACTCGAGGAAGGCCGTCTCGATGTCGATGGCCAGGGCGTACACGGCGCCGCCGCTGTCCGTCGTGGCGATCTTGGTTTCGACCGGCGGCAGCGGCGGCACGTCGAACAGCTGGGCGATGCCCTGCCGTCCCTCCACCTCCACCAGGAGCACCTTGCGGCCCCCGGCCGCCAGCGCGAGGGCCAGCGCCCCCGCGACGGTCGACTTACCGGTGCCACCCTTGCCCGAGACGAAGTGCAGCCGCGCCTGCGCGGCCTTCGCCGGCCAGACGTCGTGTTCAGCAGTCGTTGATGCCACGACGTCGAGCCTATAAGTCCGGTGCGCATATAGGGTCGAGACATGAGCGAATTGACAACGTGGGAGTACGCGACGGTGCCCCTGCTGACCCATGCCACGAAGCAGATCCTGGACACGTGGGGGGCCGACGGCTGGGAACTCGTCTCGGTGCTTCCGGGACCCACCGGTGAGCAGCACGTCGCGTACCTCAAGCGCCCGAAGGGCTGACGGGCGTGGCAACAGGGGATTCCGCCGGGCAGAGCTGGACGGCACGGCTCGCCGAACTGGGCCTGAGCCTGCCGCCGGTGGCGGCGCCCGTCGCCGCGTACGTTCCCGCCGTCCGCACCGGTGACCACGTCTACACCTCCGGCCAGCTGCCGTTCGTCGACGGCGCGCTGGGCCTCGTCGGAAAGGTGGGCGCCGAGGTCGCGGCCGAGGACGCGAAGGCCGCGGCGCGCATCGCCGCGCTCAATGCGCTGGCCGCGGTGGACGACCTCGTCGGCATCGACAACCTCGTCCGCATCGTCAAGGTCGTGGGCTTCGTCGCATCGGCGGAGGGTTTCACCGGTCAGCCGGGTGTGATCAACGGCGCATCCGAACTCCTCGGCGAGGTGTTCGGGGAGGCGGGCGTGCACGCCCGGTCCGCCGTCGGCGTGGCCGAGCTGCCGCTCGGCGCACCCGTCGAGGTCGAGATCGTCGCCGAGGTGCGCTGACGGATGCGGGGTGGACCGGATCTAGAGTGGGACGCACCCCACATGGAGGAGGCCGGATCGTGACGCTGGTTCACCCCGCGTACGCACAGTTGCGGCAGGTCACCGCCAACGCCGCGGTGGTGCTGGCCGAGAACCCGTCGATGATGACGCTCGACGGCACCAACACCTGGATCCTGCGGGCCCCCGGCAGCGACGAATGCGTCGTGGTCGATCCGGGCCCGCTCGACGAGGCGCACCTCGCCCGCGTCGCGCGCGTTCCCGTGGCCTTGACGCTGGTCAGCCATCGGCACGGCGACCACACCGACGGCGCCGGCCGGTTCGCCGAACTCACCGGCACCCCGGTACGGGCCGTGGATGCCCGGCACCGGCACGGCGGGGGAGCGGGCCTGGCCGACGGCGAGACGATCGAGGCGGCCGGGCTGCGGATCCGGGTGCTCGCAACGCCGGGCCACACCGCGGACTCGTTGTCCTTCGTCGTCGAGGACGACCGCAGCGTGCTCACCGCCGACACCATCCTCGGCCGGGGCACCACCGTTCTCGACGACTCCGACGGCGACCTCGGGGACTACCTCGGGTCGCTCCGCCGGCTGATCGACCTGGGCGGCGGCTACACCGTTCTGCCCGGTCACGGACCGGATCTGCCCGACCTGGAGACCGTCGCCCGCGGCTATCTCGCCCATCGGGAGGAGCGGCTCGACCAGGTGCGGGCCGCGTTGCGAGTGCTCGGGGACGACGCCACGCCGCGATCCGTCGTCGAGCACGTGTACGCCGATGTGGACCCGTCGCTGTGGCCGGTCGCGGAGAAGTCGGTCAACGTCCAGCTCGAGTACCTGCGCAGTTTCGCCTGACCTGGGACGACCCGAGGCCGGTGCATCGACGATGCACCGGCCTCGGGTCGTTCGGAAGGGTGGGCCTACCGCGCGCGGCGGGCGAGGCGCTCCGAGTCGGAGATGAGCACGCTCTTGCCCTCGAGCCGCAGCCAGCCGCGGTGGGCGAAGTCGGCGAGCGCCTTGTTCACGGTTTCGCGGGAGGCGCCGACGAGCTGTGCGATCTCCTCCTGGGTCAGGTCGTGCGTGACGCGCAGCGCGCCCGCCTCCTGGGTGCCGAACCGCTGCGCGAGCTGCAGCAGAGCCTTCGCGACGCGACCGGGCACGTCGGTGAAGATCAGGTCGGCCAGGTTGTTGTTGGTGCGGCGCAGGCGGCGCGCGAGCACGCGCAGCAGCTGCTCGGCGATCTCCGGGCGCTGATCGATCCAGGCCTTGAGCGCGTCGCGGTCCATGCTCACGGCGCGGACCTCGGTCACGGTCGTCGCGGTGGAGGTGCGCGGGCCCGGGTCGAAGATCGACAGCTCACCGAACATGTCGGACGGACCCATGATGGTCAGCAGGTTCTCGCGCCCATCCGGGGAACGGCGGCCGAGCTTCACCTTGCCGGAGACGATGATGTACAGGCGGTCGCCCGGCTCACCCTCGTTGAAGATGACATGTCCGCGGGGGAAATCGACCGGCTGAAGCTCTTTGACCAGCGCCGCAACCGCCGAGGGTTCGACTCCTTGGAAGATGCCTGCTCTGGCCAGGACGTCGTCCACGTGCGCTCCTTTGAGGGTAATTCTCGTCGTCATGCTGCCGGGTCCGCACGACGTCCACGGGCGCCCGGACAGGCCACCTGCAACGCGTACGGAATCGAAGTCTACTGTGCGCGCCCTCGGCACGAGTGATTGACACCACGACAACCGTCGTGCCGTTCCCGCGGCAGCGCCCACGCATTCTACCGATGCGTCCCGGAATCAGCTCGCGCGGCGCTCCCCTATGTCGGACTCCGCGTCGTCGAACTCCATGACGAGGACCCGCCGCCGGCGGCGGTGGAACCGGGCGAGAGCGTGGGGGAATCCCTCCCTGGCCAGGGTGGCGACGTCGTCGTGGCTCGCCTTGTCGAGGAACTCCTCGACCTCCTGCTGGCGAACGGACAGACGGCTCAGCCGGGACTCGACCCGCTCCATCGCCAATGCGAACAGCATGAGCAGGACGGGGAAGAGCACGACAGCAAGAGCTTGCATACCGGGAAGTAAACACAAGAAAGGTCTCAGATGCGACACAGCGCCGAATCCGCGACGGGCCGGGTACGTACAGTGGAGCAGGTGCATGCGACCCCGTCCGAGAGTCCCGACGTGCGCCGACGACGCGCGTCCGGAGGCGAGCGCCCACCCGAGAGTCGGCTCGCCCTCGTGCGCCGGGCGCGTCGCATGAACCGGCGGCTCGCCGAGGCGTTTCCCCACGTGTACTGCGAACTCGACTTCACCACGCCACTCGAGCTGGCGGTCGCCACGATCCTGTCCGCCCAGTGCACGGATGTGCGGGTCAACCAGGTGACCCCGGCACTGTTCGCCCGCTACCCGGATGCCCGCGCCTACGCCGAGGCCGACCGCGCCGAGCTCGAGGAGTACATCCGGTCCACCGGCTTCTACCGCAACAAGGCCAACTCCCTGATCGGGCTCGGCCAGGCCCTGCTCGAGCGGTTCGACGGCGAGGTGCCACGCCGGCTCGAGGATCTCGTCACACTTCCCGGATTCGGGCGCAAGACCGCCAACGTCGTCCTCGGCAACGCGTTCGGCGTTCCCGGCATCACCGTCGACACCCACTTCCAGCGCCTCGTGCACCGCTGGAAGTGGACCGGGGAAACCGACCCGGTCAAGATCGAACACGCCGTCGGTGCGCTCGTCGAACGCAAGGAATGGACCCTGCTCTCGCATCGGGTGATCTTCCACGGCCGGCGCGTGTGCCACGCCCGCAAACCCGCCTGCGGCATCTGCGTACTGGCCAAGGACTGCCCGTCCTACGGCATCGGACCGACCGACCCCGTGACCGCCGCCGCGCTGGTGAAGGGACCGGAGACCGAGCACCTGCTCGAACTGGCCGGACGGTGACCCGGTGCAACTGACCCGCGCAGGCCGCTGGAGCCTGGTGGCACTCGTCGTCGTGGTGGCGCTGATCGTCGCGATCTGGCCCCGCGACACCGACGATCCGGCACCGCCCGTCGACGGTGCCCGGCCGGCCGCGGCGCCGGTGGACCGCCGGGCCCAGGACACCCCCGAGGCCCTCGCGCCGCTGCGTGCCGCGGCGGCGCTCGAGGCCTGCCCGGCCCCGGCCGGGAACGGAGCGGGGCCGCTTGCGGGGCTGCGGTTCGAGTGTCTCGGCGACGGCAGCAGCGTCGACCTGGCGGCCGCGCTCGCGGGACGGCCCGCCCTGGTGAACCTGTGGGCGTGGTGGTGCGGGCCGTGCGCCGAAGAACTGCCCTACCTGCAGGAGTACGCGCAGCGTGCCGGGGATGCGGTCACGGTCGTCACCGTCCACACCGATCCCAACGAGGCCAACGCCCTGTCCCGGCTCGCGGAGTACGCCGTGCAGCTGCCGGGGGTGCAGGACGGGTCCGCGCGGGCGCAGGCCGCGGTGCAGTCGCCGCCGGTGCTGCCGGTGACGGTGCTGCTGCGGCCCGACGGTTCGGTCGCCAAGGTGCTGCCCCAGCCGTTCCGCAGCGCCGACGAGGTCGCCGCCGCCGTGGAGTACCACCTGGGAGTGAAGGTATGACGCCGTACTGGCTGCGCCACGTGTCCACCGTCCTGCCGAGCGATCCGCACCGGGTCAACCCCGTGCTCGACCGCCGGGCTCCGAGCGGGGTTCCCGTTCGTCCCGCGGCCGTGCTCGTACTGTTCGGCGGCTCGCCCGAACCCGATCCCCTGGCCCGGGGCGGACTGCCCGCCGACGCGGACGTCCTGCTCACCCAGCGGGCGCCGACGATGCGTCAGCACAGCGGACAGGTCGCGTTCCCCGGTGGTGCCGCCGACCCGGAGGACGACGGCGCGGTCGCGACCGCGCTGCGCGAGGCGCAGGAGGAGACAGGCCTCGACCCCGCGGGTGTCCGCCCGCTGACGGTGCTGCCGGAGATCTTCATCCCGCCGTCCGGGTTCGACGTCACCCCGGTGGTGGCCTTCTGGGAGAAGCCCACTCCCATCGGGGTGGTCGACCCCCGCGAGGCGGTCCGGGTGGTCCGGGTGTCCCTGCACGACCTGCTCGACCCGGACAATCGCTTCCAGATCCGGCACGAGCGGGGCTACCAGGGACCGGCGTTCCTGGTGGAGGACATGCTCGTGTGGGGATTCACCGCGGGGATCCTCGCAGGCCTGTTCGCGGTGTCGGGCTGGGAGATCGAGTGGGACCACAGCGACATCCGTGACTTCGACGTCACGCTCGCCGAGCTCGAGACAGGGGTGGTCGAACCGTGACGCCGTCCGGATGGATCGATCTGCTCATCCTGCTGGTCGTGCTCGTGGCCGCGTCGTCCGGCCTGCGGCAGGGCGCGGTGGCGTCCGCGCTGGCGTTCCTCGGCGTGGTGCTCGGCGCGGTCGCCGGCATCCTGATCGCCCCGCACGTGCTCGTGCACGTCGAGGAGGGACGGATGCGGATCCTCGCCGGGATCGCGCTCATCGTCGTCCTCGTCATCATCGGCGAGGTCGCGGGCATGGTGCTCGGCCGGGCGGCCCGGAGCAACATGCACAGCCCCGTCGCGCGGGGCGTCGACAGCGTGGTCGGGGCCGGCCTGCAGGCCGTGGCGGTGCTGGTGGCGGCATGGCTGCTCGCCATTCCGCTCACCGCCTCGTCCCAGCCGGAGATCTCCGCGGCCGTGCGCGGGTCCCGGGTGCTGAGCACGGTCGACGTGCTGGCCCCGGACTGGTTGCGCGGGGTCCCGAAGGAGTTCTCTGCGCTGCTCGACACCTCGGGCCTGCCGGACGTCATCGGCCCGTTCGGACGCACCCCGGTCGCCGAGGTGGAGCCACCGGACCCGAGTGTGCTCGCCAGTCCCGTCGCGCTCGACCTGCACCCGAGTGTGCTGCGCATCAACGGCATCGCGCCGACCTGCCAGCGCGCGCTCGAGGGCTCAGGGTTCGTCGTCGCGCCCGAACGCGTCATGACCAACGCCCACGTCGTCGCCGGCACGTCGGCAGTGTCGGTGCAGACGCTGGGCGGGGCGCTCGACGCCGAGGTCGTGCTGTTCGATCCCGCGGTCGACGTCGCGATCCTCTCGGTGCCGGGACTCGACGTGGCACCGCTCGAATTCGCCCCGGCCCCGGCCGACTCGGGGCAGGACGCCCTCGTCCTGGGCTATCCCGGCGGCGGCCCCTACACGGCGAGTGCCGCGCGCATCCGGGAGACGCTCGACCTGCAGGGACCGGACATCTACCGCTCGGGCACCGTCGAGCGAGAGGTGTACACCGTCCGCGGGTCCATCCGGCAGGGCAACTCCGGCGGTCCGCTCGTCGACGAGCAGGGCCGGGTCCTGGGTGTCGTGTTCGGGGCGGCCGTGGACAACAGCGATACCGGATTCGTGCTGACCGCGGCGGAGGTCAGCAGTCAGCTGGCACTGGCCGACGATTCGTTCGCAGCGGTGGCGACGGGGACCTGCATCGCCTGAATCCCGGGGCTCCTAGAGCCCGGCGGCGAAGTCGAGCAGCGCGGCGGTCACGTCGTCGGCACGCTCCTGATGGGCGTAGTGCCCGGCGTCGTCGATCATGAGCAACTTCCGGCCGGGAGCGTGACGGACGCACCGGCGCACGGTCGCCGGCACGACGTACGGGTCCCGCGCGCCGTGCAGTTGCAGGACCGGCAGCGTCAGCGTCTTGTCCATCGCCGCCATGAACCGTCGCCCGTCCGGCCGCCACTGGCTGCGGAAGGCCCAGCGCTGGTACTCGAGCGTGCAGTGTGCGGTGCCGGGAATGCGGATGGCCGAGCGCATCCGCTCGGCGACCTCCCGGAATTCGTCCGACTGCTGCCACCGTGCGCCCGCGCGGGCCCGCAGCAGTCGTTCGATCTCCCAGCCGTCGTCGCGCACGAGCTTGCGTTCGGGCCGCCACGGCACCTGGTAGGCGAGGAACGTGGGCAGCAGCGCCGCCCGCTGCGCCCGGTCGTGCAGCGTCGCGTCCCGCAGTGAGATCGGATGCGGCGAGTCCACGAGGGCGATCGCCCGGACGAGCCGCGGGTGCAGCACGGCCGTCGCCCAGCACACCAGCCCGCCGTCGGCGTGCCCGACCAGCGTCGCCTCCGAGCAGCCCAGGGCGCGGATGAGTCCTGCGACGTCGCCCGAGAGGGTCCAGCCGTCGTAGCCGCGCGGGGGCTTGTCGGAGTCGCCGTAGCCGCGCAGATCGACGGCGACGGCGCGGTAGCCGGCGTCCGCGAAGGCGGTGAGCTGGTGCCGCCACGACCACCACAGGTCGGCGAACCCGTGCAGGAACAGCGCCAGCGGTGCGTCGGGGCCGGACGGGCCGGCTTCGACGGCGTGCAGACGGATGCCGTTGGCGTGGATGTCGCGGTGCGTCCACGGCCCGGGGAACCGGACCGTGGACGGGTCGGGGAGGGACACGGTGCCCTGCACGTGGAGGATCAGCGCGCGTGCCGGGGGCCCGCTGCCGGCTCCGCGTCGTGTTGCTGCGGCAGGACGGTACGAGCCTGCCTGAGCGAGTCGATGGTCTTCTCCGGGGCGCGCAGTTTGCGCACCCGCAGGTACCCGATCAGGGCGAAGATCGCCGTGACCACGACCATGATGAGGAAGACGATCAGGAACGCCAGCCAGCGGGGCGTCCAGATGTCGATCAGTTCGGCGAGGAAGAAGAAGAAGAAGAACGAACTGAACACCAGGACCGCGAAGGCCAGGATGAAGAACAGACTGCCCTGCAGGCCCTTCTTCACCTCGCCGGTGACCTCGGCCTTGGCGAGTTCGACCTCGGCGCGGAACAGCGTCGAGACCTGTGCTGTGGCGTCGCGGACCAGGTCCCCGATGCTCGCTTCCTGAGGAGTGCGGGCGCGCACCTCGGTCAGCGGAATGGACGAGATGCTCGTCGGTACCCCGTCACCCTGCTTCCGGTTCCCGTTCGTCACGCTCACTTGTCGACCCCTCCAGTTGATTCGTATTGCCTACGGTGGGCTCGCCCACGCCGTAACAGTAGCGTCGATCCCAGCAGCGAGGCGATCAGTGACGTGACGAGGACCGACGCCTTCGCGATCTCCGCGGGCGCCCCGCCGTCGATTCCGGCGAGCGAGAGGTCGGCGATGAGCAGGCTCACGGTGAATCCGATGCCGCCGAGTACGGCGAGGGCCAGCAGGTCCGGCCATGCCAGCCCGGCGGGCCTGGTGGCCACGCCTGTCCGGATCGCGAGCCAGGATGCGCCGAAGATGCCGACCGTCTTGCCGATCAGCAGGCCCAGCAGAACGGACAGGCCCACCGGACTGGTGAACACATCGGCGAGGACCTCGCCGTCGATGGGAACGCCGGAGGCGAACAGCGCGAACAGCGGCACACACAGGCCGGCGGACCAGGGTTGGAGGTCGTGAGCGAGCCGCTCGGCCGGTGCCCGCCGCTCACCCGGGTCGGCGCGGACGCGGGTGAGCAGACCCAGCACGACGCCCGCGATGGTGGCGTGGATGCCGGCCTCGTGCATGCCGTACCAGGTGAGCAGCGCGAGCGGGACGTACAGCCACGGGGTCGTGATCCGCCGGTGCTGGGCGTACCAGTAGGCGGCGGCGCACGCGACGGTCCCGAGCAGCCACAGCGCCGCGATGGACGTGGTGAACAGGACGGCAATCAGTGCGATGCCGATGAGATCGTCGACGACGGCGAGGCTGAGCAGGAAGACACGCGCGCCGGTGGGGATGCGGGAACCGGTGAGGGCGAGAACTCCGAGGGCGAAGGCGATGTCGGTGGCGACGGGGATCGCCCAGCCGCGGTCCATGCCCGGCGTGCCCCACCCGACGGTGGCGGCGATGAGTGCCGGCAGCAGCACGCCGCCGCAGGCCGCGATGACCGGCAGCAGGGCCTTCTTGCGGTCTGCAAGTTCACCGATCACGAGTTCGCGTTTGAGTTCGAGTCCGGCGACGAAGAAGAACACGGCGAGCAGGCCGTCCTGTGCCCAGGTGCCTACGGTGAGATGCAGGTGCAGCGCCTCCGGCCCGACGGTGAAGTCGCGCAGCCTCTCGTAGGCGGGACCGAGCGGGGAGTTGACCCACAGGACGGCGACGGCGGCGGCGACGAGGAGGATCGCGCCACCGACGGTCTCGGTGCGTAGATACCGAGTGAGTTCCGAGCGCAGTGGCTGATTCACGAAGGCCTTTCGATCGACGAATCCGCGGGGCGATGGGGCTGCCGCCGACCAGGATTCCCAGCGCACCCAGCGACGAATCGTATCCCCGTCCGTCCGGTCGGCGGATGTCCGATTTGATTCGTTCCGGAAAGGAGGTGTTCACTTTCCTAGAAGCTGGGATCGTTTCCCATCATGTGAATCTCTGGAGCTGGTTTCGTGAGCACTTCCCTCGACAACACCGCCGGCCGAGACGGATCGCTGGTCGCGGGAGTACCGCGCAGCCGCATCATCGTCGCGAGCACCGTCGGCACCTCGATCGAGTTCTACGACTTCTACATCTATGCGACCGCCGCCGTCTCGGTGTTCCCGCACCTGTTCTTCCCGAAGGGCAACGGCACCACCGCTCTGCTCGCCTCGCTCGCGACGTTCGGTCTCGCGTTCGTCGCCCGTCCGGTCGGCTCGATCCTGTTCGGTCACTTCGGCGATCGCATCGGCCGCAAAGCCACCCTCGTCGGTTCGCTGCTGACCATGGGCGTCGCGACCTTCCTCATCGGCATCCTGCCCACGTACCACCAGGTGGGTCTGCTGGCCCCGGCGCTGCTCGCACTCATGCGCTTCTGTCAGGGCCTCGGCCTCGGGGGCGAATGGAGCGGCGCGGCACTGCTGGCCACCGAAACCGCCGAGAAGGGCAAGCGGGCGTGGGCCGCCATGTGGCCACAGCTGGGCGCGCCGATCGGATTCTTCCTGGCCAACGGCCTGTTCCTGATCATCACCCTGTTCCTGAACCACAACAACGCCGAGCCCGACCTGGACAGCGCGTTCCTGACGTGGGGCTGGCGGATCCCGTTCCTGCTCAGCGCGGTGATGGTGATCATCGGCCTCTACGTGCGGCTCAAGCTGGAGGAGACGCCGGTGTTCGCCCGCGCCGTCGCCGAGGGCAAGAAGGTCAAGACCCCGCTGGCCGAGGTCTTCCGGACCAGCTGGCGTCAGCTGATCATCGGCACATTCGTGATGCTCGCGACGTACACCCTCTTCTACATCATGACGACCTGGGTGCTCAGCCACGGCACCGGGAAGACCCCCGCGCAAGGCGGCACCGGCGCCGGGTTCCAGTACTCGGACTTCCTGGTGCTGCAGCTGGTCGCGGTGCTGTTCTTCGCAGCCGCCATTCCGGTGTCCGGCCGGCTCGCCGACCGTTACGGTCGCCGCATCACCCTGCTCGTCGTCACCGGGATCATCATGGCGTTCGGCCTGACCTTCGGGATCCTGCTCGACCCGGAGGACATGGGCGAACCGCGCATGCTGCTGTTCCTCGTCCTCGGCATGATCCTGATGGGCTTCACCTTCGGTCCCATGAGCGCCGTGCTGCCCGAGCTGTTCCCCACCAACGTGCGCTACACCGGGTCGGGCATCGCCTACAACGTGTCGAGCATCCTCGGCGCCGCCGTCGCCCCGTTCATCGCGACGTGGCTCGCCACGACCTACGGGGTCGGCTGGGTGGGTGTGTATCTCCTGGCCGCGGCCGCACTCACCTTCGTCGCGCTGCTCGTGATGCACGAGACCAAGGATCGCCGGCTGGACGAGGTGTAGGCCGCTCCGCGGCCGGTGTGCCCTTTGGGCTGTTGGGGCCGCCCAAAGGGCACACCGGCAGCTTCGCTGCCTACTTGCTCTGGGAACGGATGGCTTCGAAGACCTTCGGGTCCACGAGGGTGGAGGTGTCGCCGAGTTCGCGGCCCTCGGCGACGTCGCGCAGCAGGCGGCGCATGATCTTGCCGGAACGGGTCTTGGGCAGTTCCGGCACGACGGAGATCTGCCGGGGCTTGGCGATCGGGGAGATCTCGGTGGAGACCTGGTTGCGCAGTTCCGCGATCAGCGCATCGCCGGTGTTCTCCACGCCCTCGCGCAGGATGACGAACGCGACGATGCCCTGGCCGGTGGTCTCGTCGGCGGCACCGACGACGGCGGCCTCGGCGACGGCCGGGTGCCCGACGAGTGCGGACTCGACCTCGGAGGTCGAGATGCGGTGCCCGGAGACGTTCATGACGTCGTCGACGCGGCCGAGGACCCACAGGGCGCCGTCCTCGTCGTAGCGGGCGCCGTCACCGGCGAAGTACCAGCCCTCCTCGGCGTACCGGGACCAGTAGGTGTCCTTGTACCGGTCCATGTCGCCCCAGATGCCGCGCAACATCGACGGCCACGGCTGATCGAGCACCAGGTAGCCGTTGCCGCCGGCCCCGAGCGGGGCCGCGTTGTCGTCGACGATCTTGGCGGAGATGCCCGGCAGCGGCGCCATCGCCGAGCCCGGCTTGGTGGCGGTGATGCCCGGCAGCGGGGAGATCATGATCGCGCCGGTCTCGGTCTGCCACCAGGTGTCCACGATGGGGGCCTTGCCCGAGCCGATGACCTCCCGGAACCAGCGCCACGCCTCCGGGTTGATCGGCTCACCCACCGAACCCAGCAACCGGATCGAGGACAGGTCGTGGGCGTCGGGGATCTGCCGGCCCCACTTCATGAAGGTGCGGATCAGGGTGGGGGCGGTGTAGTAGATGCTCACCCCGTACTTTTCGATGATCTCGAAGTGCCGGTGCTCGTTCGGCGAGTTCGGGGTGCCCTCGTAGACCACCTGGGTCGCGCCGTTGGACAGCGGGCCGTACACGATGTAGCTGTGCCCGGTGACCCAGCCGATGTCGGCGGTGCACCAGTACACGTCGCGGCCCGGCTTGTGGTCGAACACGTAGTGGTGGGTGTACGAGGCCTGCGTCAGGTAGCCACCAGAGGTGTGGACGATTCCCTTGGGCTTACCGGTGGTGCCCGAGGTGTAGAGGATGAACAGGGGATGTTCGGCGTCGAACGGCTGGGCCTCGTGCTCGGCGGAGGCCTTGTCCACCGTCTCGTGCCACCACAGGTCGCGTCCGTCGGTCCAGTCGACGTCGATGCCGGTGCGCTTGACCACCAGCACGTGCTGCACCGACGCGGCCTCGGCGAGGGCCTCGTCGGCGGCCGGCTTGAGCGGAGCGGCCTGGCCACGGCGCCACTGTCCGTCGACGGTGACCACCAGCTTGGCGCGGGCGTCGTCGATGCGCGAGCGCAGCGCGTGCGAGGAGAACCCGCCGAAGACCACCGAGTGGGTCAGGCCCAGGCGCGCGCAGGCGAGCATCGTCACGATCGCCTCGGGGATCATCGGCATGTAGATCGCCACCCGGTCGCCGGCGACCAGGCCCAGGTCGGTGAAGGTGTTCGCCGCCTTGGACACCTCGGCGAGCAGGTCGTTGTAGGTCAGCGCCCGCGAATCGCCGGGCTCGCCCTCGAAGTGGATGGCGACCCGGTCGCCGTTGCCGGCGAGCACGTGCCGGTCGACGCAGTTGTAGGCGACGTTGAGTTGCCCGCCGACGAACCACTTGGCCACCGGCGCGTCGGACCAGTCCAGCACCTCGGTCCACGGCGTGGCCCAGTCCAGCCGCTGCGCCTGCGTCGCCCAGAACCCGAGCCGGTCGGCGTCCGCGGCGGCCTGCAACTCGGGACCGGCGTTGGCGGTGGCGACGAACTCGGGGCTCGGTGGGTACACCTGCTGTTCGTGGTCCTGCGCTGCGCTCGTCATGGTTGCGGGGCCTCTTTCCGGTCGGTCCAAACAGTTCGGGCACCTGTGAGGGTAGTCACCTGTGACCGACATCGCACCGTTGCATACGGCTGCAACCTGCTCACTTTCGACGATCGGTCGGTCCCGCGCGACGGGCGGTCGGCCTCCGCGTCCAGCGGAACCGGCGCCCGGGCAGTCGGCACCGGCCGGTACCGTCGGATGCCGTGACCGACCCCTTGCAGCCCCTGCTCGACCTGCCCGGAGTGCGCGATGCCGCGGACCGCGCGCGCGACGCCCTCGCCGAGGTGCACCGGCACAAGACCAACCGGCGCGGCTGGCCGAACACCGCCGCCGAGGCGTCGGTCCGGGCCGCCCGGGCCTCGGCCGCGCTCGACGGTGGATCCATGGAGCTGCCCACGCCGGGGGAGGCGGGTGAGCCGATTCTGACGGGCGCACTGCGAGTGGCGCAGGCGCTCGACGGCGACGGCCTGGCCGTCATGGTGTCCACCTGGCAGCGCGCGCCCTTGCAGACCCTCGCACGTCTGCATCTGCTCGCGGCGGCCGACCTCGTCGACGATCCGGAGGTGCTGGGCCGGCCCCGCCCGGAGCCGGGCGTGGGGGAGCGGCTCGACGCCCTCGCGCAGTTGGTGACCGGTGGTACCCGGGCACCCGCCCCGGTGCTGGCCGCGGTGGTGCACGGCGAGCTGGCGGTGCTGCGTCCCTTCGGAGTGGCCGACGGCGTGATCGCCCGGTCGGCGTCGCGCCTCGTGTCGGTCGCGAGTGGGCTGGACGTGCACAATCTGGGCGTGCCCGAGGTGAGCTGGATGCGTCGCGCCCAGGCCTACCGCGACGGGCTCGCGGGTTTCGAGTCGGGCACCGCGGTCGGCGTCGGCGGCTGGGTCGTCTTCTGCTGCGGCGGGCTGGAAGCGGGCGCGCGGGAGGCGACATCGATCGCGGACGCCTTCGCCGGCGGCTAGTCCGAGCGGTGCGGCTGGTTAGAGCAGTGAATCAGGCTGCCCGACATCGTTTTCGGGCCATGTCGTCACATGTAAGCGGGCGACGTCGCCGAATGACTTCGGTGGCGTCGCCCGCCAGCACGGACTGCCGAGTTACCAAGCGTGCTGCATGGGTTGTGTGTCACTGGCCTCGGCGAGGGTTCGGATATCGCTGGTTCGTCCTCGCAACGGGTGCGGGGTGCTCGCCGTCGAAGACCCGAATCTCGCAAGCCCACAACGCTTTTGCCCTTATAGTGGCATCGGCTCCGCGTGGGTGCTCGGTGTCCGTGCTGGGAAGTCCGGTCGGGAGATCGAACCTTCTCTTCCGATTCGCTCTTGGCCTTCCGTCCTTCCGTAACTCCTTTCTACTCCCGGTCTCACAGGGGGGCAAGTCCCATTTTCGGGACCGTCACCCCCGGGGCGTGAACCCGCGCCGGTGCCTCCGGCGCAACGCCAGGTACGCCGCGGCGCCCGCGGCCGCCGCGCCCGCGGTGATCGCGGCCGTCGCGGCGACCACGGCCGGCGACGTCGTGGTGAATCGGTGCAGGAGCGGGACGGGACGGATGAAAGTGAGTATGGGCCAATCATTTTCGACTGCTTCGCGGCGCAGTACCCGATCCGGGTTCACCGCCCGCGGATGACCCACGGCCCGCAACATCGGGATGTCCGTCGACGAGTCCGAGTACGCGTAGCAGCGTGCGAGATCGTACCCGTACTGCAGCGCCAGCGCCTGGATTGCCTCCGCCTTGGCCTCCCCGTAGCAGTAGAACTCCAGCTCCCCGGCGTAGCGGCCGTCCTCGATCCGCATCCGGCTCGCGGTGCTGTGCGTCGCCCCGAGCGCCGTCGCGATGGGGGTGACCACCTCCTCCCCGGACGCGGACACGATGATCACGTCGTGTCCCCGGAGCCGGTGGTCCGCGATGAGATCGGCCGCCTCGGCGAAGACCAGCGGGTCCACGATGTCGTGCAGTGTCTCGGCGACGATCGCCTTGATCTGCTCGACATCCCAGCCGGTACACATCGCCGCGATGTGGGCACGCATGCGCTCCACCTGATCGTGGTCGGCGCCGGACAGCATGAACAGGAACTGGGCGTAGCTGCTCTTGAGCACCGCCCGCCGGTTGAGGAGCCCCTGGGCGAAGAACGGCTTGCTGAAGGCGAGCGCGCTGGACTTCGCGATGACGGTCTTGTCGAGATCGAAGAAGGCGGCGATTCGGCCGGACGGGGTCGGGTCCACGGTCGCGTCGGTCACGGCACCACAATAGGTGTGGCTGCATCTTCCCGGTACGTCCCGTGATCCGGCCCGTCGTCGGGCGCCTCCACCTGCGTGGAACACGCGACGGTTGAACTTGCAAATATCGGGTCCCGGCGTAGTATCGACCTCACCTGGACATAGTCCAGGGGGTGTTCAGCCCGACCCCCCGGGGCTGAACATGACGACCCTCGCCTCCTCCCCCCCTGGCGAGGGTCGTCCTCTGTTCCGGGACCTTTCGAAGCCCGGCGTGTTCATCCACAGGCGGCGCATTCATCCACAGATTCGCCGATTCGCCCCGCCTCGGCTTCCGGCACCCTCGTTCGGCGCGCAAGCTGGGCGCCATGAACGACGTCCTGGCCCTCGTCGACGATCCCGCCCTGACGGCGAGCCTGCACCGCGTGGCGGCCGCCACCGACCGCACCGTCGGCGCGGCGGCGATGCCACCGCCGCGCAGAACCTGGCTCGACGCGGGACTCGTCGTGGTCGACCGAACCGCAGCCCTGCTCTGCGCGCAGCAGCTTCCCCGTCGAGGCGGCATCGTCCTGGTCACTGCCGGCGGGGCCGACCTCCCCGACTGGCAGGG
>NZ_AJFC01000238.1:0-7555 GCF_000256505.1 Rhodococcus sp. P14
GGCCGCCACCGCCGTCGGGGCCGAACACGTCGTCGGCCTGCCCGACGACGAAGTCGAACTGCTCACGGTGCTCGGCACCGCCGCCGAACCCGACACCGGGGGTGGGCACGTCGTCGCCGTACTCGGCGGCTGCGGCGGCGCCGGCGCCTCCACGTTCGCGGCCGCCCTGGCATGGACCGTCGCCGCCTTCCGGCACAGTGCGGGAGCACTTCTCGTCGACGGTGATCCCCTGGGCGGAGGGTTGGACGTCCTCACGGGAATCGAGGAGCGGCCGGGTGTCCGCTGGTCCGGCCTGGCCGTCGATCGCGGCCGGCTCTCCGCCCGGTCGCTGCGGGATGCGGTGCCCGAATGGCTTCCGGGACTCGGCGTGCTCTCCGCAGATCGCGAGTCCACGTCCGAGCCGGCCCCCGCCGCCGTCACCGCGGTGCTCGACACCGTCCGCCGCTCGGGCGACCTGGTGGTGTGCGACGTGCCGCGCAGCCGCGGGCCGGCCGCCGAGGCGATGGTGGCGGCGGCCGACCTGGCCGTGCTGGTGGTCCCCGCCCGTGTGCGTGCCGCCCTCGCCGCGGGGCGGGTCGCCGGCTGGGTCGCCGACCAGAACACGAACCAGGGCATCGTCGTGCGCGGCCCGGCCCCCGGCGGACTGCGTGGCCGGGACGTCGCCGAGGTGGTGGGGCTGCCGCTGATCGCCACGATGCGCGCGCAGCCCGGCCTCGCCGCGGCACTCGAACGCGGTGGACTGCGGCTCGGACGTCGTTCGCCCCTGGTCCACGCCGCCGAGTCGGTCCTCGACGTGCTGGCCGGTCCCGAGCCGGGATCGCGGTGGGCAGCATGAGCGCCGTCCTCACTGCCGAGCTGCTCGACCGGGTCCGTGAACGTCTCGCGACGGAGGCCGGCGAGCCCACGCCGGACCGTGTCGCCGCTGCGCTGCGTGCCGAATCCGGCGGGGTTCTCGGCGATTTCGATCTGCTCACGGCACTGCGGCATCTGCAGACCGAGCTGTCCGGCGCCGGCCCGCTCGAAGCGCTGCTTGCCGAACCCGGCGTCACCGACGTACTCGTCACCGCCCCCGACCGCGTCTGGGTCGACCGCGGCGGCGGGCTGCGGCTCACCTCCGTCGCCTTTCCCGACGAGGCGTCGGTGCGGCGACTGGCCCAGCGCCTCGCGCTGTTCGCCGGGCGGCGGCTCGACGACGCCCAACCGTGGGTCGATGGCCGGCTGCCCGGGCACGGCGATTTCGGTGTCCGCCTGCATGCCGTCCTCGCGCCCGTCGCACAGGGTGGCACGTGTCTGTCGCTGCGGGTGCTGCGGCCCGCCACCCAGGGACTCGACGCGCTGCGCGATCGCGGCGCCGTCGACCCGCACGCCTACGTGTTGTTGCGCCGGATCGTCGCCGCCCGGCTCGCCTTCCTCGTCGTCGGGGGCACGGGTGCGGGCAAGACCACCCTGCTCGCGGCGCTGCTCGGCACCGTGGATCCGGGTGAGCGGATCGTGTGCGTCGAGGACGCGGCGGAACTGGCGCCCGCCCATCCCCACGTCGTGCGGCTCGTCGCGCGAGCCGCCAACGTCGAGGGCGTCGGGGAGGTCGCGGTGCGCGATCTCGTCCGGCAGGCGCTGCGAATGCGGCCCGACCGCATCGTCGTCGGCGAGGTGCGCGGCGCCGAGGTCGTCGATCTGCTCACCGCGCTGAACACCGGTCACGACGGGGGTGCAGGCACCGTGCACGCCAATTCTCCGGACGAGGTGCCGGCGCGGCTCGAAGCCCTCGCCGCGCTCGGCGGTCTGGACCGCGCCGCCCTGCACAGTCAGCTCGTCGCAGCGGTGCAGGTAGTCCTGCACGTGCACCGCACCCCCGACGGAACCCGTCGGCTGACGGAGATCGGTGTCGTGCAGCGCGACGAGGTCTCGGGTGTCGTCGTCGCACCCGCGTGGACCCACGAGCGCGGCACGCAGGCCGGCATGGACCGGCTCGAACAGCTCTTCCGGCGACGGGAGGCGCCGTGACCGCGACCGCCCTGTGCCTGGCCGCGGCCCTGCTGGTCGCACCGGCGACGGTCGCCGCGCCGCGACTGCGGTCGCTGCGCACGACAGTCGTCGCCGGACGGCCGTGGCGACCGCCGCAGGAGGTGACGGCAGTGCTGTGCGTCCTCCCGGTGTTGCTGCTCGGCGTCGCCCCCGCCGTCGCGGCGGCGGTCGTCGCCGGCACCACCGTGCGCCGGGTGCGGCGACGCCGACGGGACCGCGCCCGTGACGCCGAACAGCGGGCCCTGCTCGCCGGTCTCGAAACCGTCGTCGCCGAGCTGGAGGTGGGCACCCATCCGGCCGAGGCGTGTGCGACGGCGGCACGGGAGACGACCGGGCCCACCGCCGATGCCTTCCGTGTCGCGGCGGCGCGGGCCCGGCTCGGCGGAAGCGCAGCCGACGGCCTGCGCGCGGTAGCCCGCGCGACGGACCCGTCGGGGATCGCCGCGTCGCTCGATCGGGTCGCCGGGGCCTGGGAGGTGTCCGACCGGTACGGGCTGGCGCTGGCGCAACTCCTCGCGGCCGCACGGGCGGATCTGTCCGGTCGTATGCGCCTGCGCTCCCGTACCGAAGCGGGACTGGCGGGGGCCCGCGCGACGGCGGCGGTGCTCGCGGCTCTGCCGGCGCTCGGTGTGGCGCTCGGGCAGATGATGGGGGCGTCGCCGGTGTCGGTGCTGCTCGGCGACGGTCTCGGCGGGGTGTTGCTGGTGGTGGGCACCGCACTGGGGTGCGCCGGACTGCTGTGGACCGACCGGATCGCGAGGGGGGTGGCATCGTGACCGTAGCGCTGGTCTGCCTGGCCGCGGCGCTCGTGATCCTGCCGGACCTGCGGACGCGACGGTGCCGGACTGCCGGGGCCGCGGCCTCCGGGGAAGCCACCGGAACCGGCGGCGCCCCGGACGACCCGCACGCCGTGCCGGCCGCATTCGACCTGATGGCCGCCTGCCTGCGCGCCGGCCTTCCGACGGCGACCGCGGCACGGGCGGTGGCCGACTCGGCACCGCCCGCGCTCGCCCTGGCCCTGCGGCGGGGCGCCGACCGTCTCGAGCTCGGGGCCGCGCCGTCGGAGGCGTGGAGCGGTCTCGGGGAGGCGACGGCCGACGGATCCGACGACGAGACGGAGGCGCTGGAGGCCTTCGCCCGCGCCGCGCGGCGATCGGCACGATCCGGTGCCCCGCTGTCGGGCATCGTCGCCGAGGTGGCGGAGCGGCAGCGCGAACGAGCGGAGGACCGGGCGGCTGCAGCCGTCGAGCGTGCCGGGGTTCTGGTCAGCGGCCCACTCGGACTGTGCTTCCTGCCGGCGTTCGTGTGCCTGGGCATCGTGCCCGTCGTGATCGGGCTCGCGGGACGCGTGCTCGGTGAGGGGCTGTTGTGAGACGTCGGCGCGGACGGTCCGCGCCGGAGGAGGGGAGGAACCATGGTAGGCAACGTAATTCGTACGGTCGTGCAACGGCTGAGCGGTGCCGTCGCGGCGGAGGACGGGATGTCCACCGCGGAGTACGCGATCGGTACGATCGCGGCGGCGGCGTTCGGGGCCGTGCTCTACACGGTCGTCACCGGCGACAACATCGTCACTGCGCTCACTGGCATTGTCGAGCGCGCACTGAACACGGCGGTGTGAGCGGGGACGACGGTGGGGTGACCGTCGAGGCGGCGATCGCCCTCACCGCGCTGGTGAGCGTCCTCGTGCTGTGTCTCGGTGCGGTGCTGTGTATTTCGAGTCAGCTCCGATGCCAGGACGCCGCACGGGAAGCCGCCCGGCTCGCGGCCCGTGGCGACGGGACGCGGGCGGTGGAGGTGGCGGCGCGGATCGCCCCGGAGGGCGCACGGATCTCCGTGCGCCCCGACGGCGACCTCGTCGTGGCGACGGTGACAGCGGACGGTCCGCTGCTGCCGGCGGTGACGCTCACCGCGGAGGCCGTGGCTGCGTTCGAACCGGAAGTGGCGCAGTGACGTTCCGGGACGATCGGGGGAGCGCGAGCGTGGTGGCGTGTTTCGTGGCGGCCGCGCTGATCGCGGTCACCGGACTGCTCGTGCAGATCGGCGCGGGGGTCGCGACGCGGCATCGGGCGCAGGGGGCGGCCGACCTGGCGGCCCTCGCGGTGGCCGGTGCACTCGACCGCGGATCGGGCACCGCCTGCTCGGAAGCGAACCGGATCGCGGCGCGGATGCGGGTGCAGGTGCGTTCGTGCACCGTCGACGGCTGGGACGCGGTCGTCGAGGTCGAGGCCGCGGTGGCGCTGCCGGGTGGGCGGCAGGCCCGCGCGATCGCGCGGGCGGGGCCGGTCGAGTGAGCGCCGGTCAGGAGAGGGCGTCGAGCACCGCGCCGAGCAGAGCGACCGCCCCGGCCTTGTCGAGCGGGTCGTTGCCGTTGCCGCATTTGGGGGAGTACACGCACGACGGGCAGCCGGCGGCGCACTCGCAGGCCGTCACGGCCGCGCGGGTCGCCCCGAGCCATTCGGCGATGCGCGCGTAACCGCGGTCGGCGAAGCCCGCGCCGCCGGGATGCCCGTCGTAGACGAAGACGGTGGGCAGCCCGGTGTCCGGGTGCACCGCCGTGGACACCCCGCCGATGTCCCAGCGGTCGCACGTCGCCACCAACGGCAGCAGCCCGATCGCGGCATGCTCGGCGGCGTGCAGCGCGCCGGGTACCCGTTCCGGTCCGATTCCGCACCGGTCGAGCAGTTCGGGGGTGACGGTGTACATCACTGCGCGCGTCGGCAGGCACTGGGACGGCATATCGAGTTCGGTGCTGTCGAGAACCTCGCCGGACGGCAGTCGCCGCAGGTAGGAGACCACCTGATGGGTCACTTCCACCTCGACGAGGCCCACGGTCACCGGACCGAGCGAGCGCTGCTCCGTCACGGCGGTCACGACGATGTCGGTGATCTCCCGCGCGGAGGTGGACCATTCGGGCTCCTCGGCGTGCACGAGCGCGATCCCGTCGTCGAGGTGCAACTCGTCGACGACGAACGACTCGCCGCGGTGCAGGTACACCGCGCCCGGATGCACGGTCGCCGGTGCCCGGCCGCCGTCGACGGTGCCGAGCATCCGTCCGGTGTCGGATTCGACGATGGCGATCTGGGTGCCGATGCCGCCGCGGATGTCGATGTCGGAGTGCGGACGGGTGTCGGGGGTGACGAACCAGCCGTGCGGGCGCCGCCGGATCGCGCCCTGGGCGGCCAGGGCAGCGAGGACGTCGGCCGCGCCGAACTCCTCGACCTCGGCGTCGCTGAGCGGCAGCTCGAGCGCAGCGCACAGCAGTTGCGGACCGAGCACGTACGGGTTGGTGGGGTCGGTGACCGTCGCCTCGACGGGCTTGTCGAGCAGCGCCGCCGGATGGTGCACGAGGTAGGTGTCGAGTGGATCGTCGCGGGCGACGAGCACGACCAGCGATCCCGCGCCGCGGCGGCCGGCCCGGCCGGCCTGCTGCCAGAACGACGCGACGGTGCCCGGGAATCCGGCGACGACGACGGCGTCGAGGCCGGCGATGTCCATACCGAGTTCCAGGGCGTTGGTGCTGGCGGCACCGAGCAGACGGCCGTCCGCCAGAGCAGCCTCGAGCTCGCGCCGCTCCTCGGCGAGGTAGCCGGCGCGGTACGCGGCGACACGATCGACGAGTTCGGGGGCGGCCTCGGCGAGCAGCCGCTGTGCGCCGAGCGCAGTGAACTCGGCGCCGCGCCGGGACCGTACGAAGGCGAGGGTGCGGGCACCTTCGACGACGAGGTCGGCGAGGATGCGCGCGGCCTCGGTTCCGGCGGCGCGGCGCACCGGGGCGCCGTTCTCGCCGGTCACCTGCTCGAGCAGTGGCGGTTCCCACAGCGCGACGGTGCGCGGGCCGTGCGGGGAGCCGTCCTCGGTCACCTCCCGGCAGGGCGCGCCGACGAGCCGGGACGCCGCGGCGCCGGGGTCGGCGGTCGTCGCGGAGGCGAGGACGAAGACCGGTCGGGCACCGTAGCGTGCGGCGATCCGTCGCAGCCGGCGCAGCACCAGGGCCACGTTGGAGCCGAAGACGCCGCGGTAGGAGTGGCACTCGTCGACCACGACGTAGCGCAGTCGGCGGAAGAACCGGGACCAGCGGGCGTGCCCGGGCAGCATCGACATGTGCAGCATGTCGGGGTTGGTGAAGATCCACCGCGAGTGGCTGCGCGCCCACTGCCGCAGTTCGGTGGAGGTGTCACCGTCGTAGGCACACGCGTGCACCCGACCGAGTTCGGGCTCGGCGGCGGTCACGTCGGTGACGGCGCGCAACTGGTCTGCACAGAGCGCCTTCGTGGGGGAGAGGTACAGCGCGGTGGCGTGCGGGTCCTCGACGAGTGCGGTGAGCACGGGCAACTGGTAGGCGAGGGACTTGCCCGACGCGGTGCCGGTGGAGACGACGACGTGCTCCCCGCCGGCGGCGACGTCGGCGGCCGCCCTCTGGTGGCTCCACGGCCGGGGCACACCCGTCGCGCGCAGGGCCCGGACGACGGCGTCGGACGCCCAGTCCGGCCAGTCGGTGTGCCGGACCTCGCGGGCGGGCAGCTCCGCGCTGTGGGTGAGGGGGTGCTCCGAGGCCGGGGTGCCCTCGAGAACTCGTTCGAGCAGTTCGTGGCCGAAGCTCGTCGGCCCGTCGCCGACGGGACGGCGGTGCGGCGAGCTGGTCACACTGGGTACTCCGGAGGATGCGGTCGGGATGGGAAACCAGCGTAGTCGGCCGTCGTTCCCGGCGTTCGGTCGGTGTGCGACCCGCGCGCGGGTTAACATCGACGTAACCGTACCGACGAGTAATCGTACCGTCGGTATGTACAAGATCAAATTTTCGGGCGAATTGTGCGCCCTCCTACTGTTGTCGGCGCCCCGAACGTGGTTCACTGACATCGGTCGCAGCTTCTGTGTTCGGTGACTTGAGAAAGTGCACGGCTCGCAGGATCGATGGTTGCGAGCGCGGTGCTTTGCTCTTCCTGTGGGGGGATCAAGAAGTACAGCGGTCGGAACCGGCCCCGCGGGGCCCCCGCCCGCGAACCGCCGCATCCGGTGTTAGAAAGAGAAGGAAAAGCATGGCACAGGGCACTGTGAAGTGGTTCAACGCGGAGAAGGGCTTCGGCTTCATCGCTCCCGAGGACGGCTCCGCCGACGTTTTCGTCCACTACTCGGAGATCCAGGGCAGCGGCTTCCGCACCCTGGAGGAGAACCAGCGCGTGGAGTTCGAGGTCGGCCAGGGCACCAAGGGCCCGCAGGCCACCGGCGTTCGCGCGCTCTGATCGTCGACGCTCCTGCCGGAGCCTGACGTGACTCGGTCCGCAAGGACCGAAGCCTCGATCGTCCCCCGTCACCCTCGGTGATGGGGGACGATCTGTTTCTGCGGGAGGCAGCGAAGGAAGGACGGGGGAGTGAGTCAACTGTCGTTCTTCGGGGCCGAGGTGATGCCGCCGGACCCGGCCGACCTCGGTGGTCTGCTGGCCGCGCACGGACACGCGGTGGTCTCCGGTGACGGCGCGCGGATCTCCGTGGTCGTGGACGAGCCGTGGCGGGGGGGGGGGGGCGGGGGGGG
>NZ_AJFC01000239.1:0-6955 GCF_000256505.1 Rhodococcus sp. P14
CGGACGCGATCGCGGAGCTCATGACGCAGGCCGCGCTGTCCCCGGAGGTCACCCGCACGGACGAGGGACATCCGCTGGTGCGCACCGCAGCCCTGCCGGAACTCGTCCCGGTCGCGGCCGAATGGACGCGGGGCGCGGTGAAGGCGGTGCCGGCGGGATGGGTGCCGGGCTCGCGAGCCCTGCGGGCGTGGGTGCTCGCGGCCGGTCGCGTCGAGGTCGAGGGCGAACGCTACGTCCTGGGGCTGGATCCGCACACCCCGGACACCCACGCGGTGCTGGCCCAGTCGCTGATGCGTGCCGGGATCGCGCCGACGCTGATCGGCGCCCGCGGCGCCGGACCGGGCCTGCGGGTGTCCGGGCGACGGCGATTGACGCGTCTCGTCGAGAACATCGGGGCACCCCCGGACGACGCCCGCGCGCGGCAGATCTGGCCGCGCGTGCAGTAGGGGCCGCATCACGCGTGACGGGCCTTCCGTTGCAGGTGTGCGACCCTGTGTATGGCCGCGTCCGGGGAACGGGTCGGTATACATGTCTTCAAGAAGCGGGACATGTCAGCGAACAGGGAAGGTGCGGCAGCGCTGTGGCAGCACGGGACAACAGCACGTCGAACGGCTCGTCGGGCACGCGTCGGCTCGTCATCGTCGAGTCCCCGACCAAGGCGAAGAAGATCGCGCCCTACCTGGGCCGTGACTACGTCGTCGAGGCGTCCGTCGGACACATCCGCGACCTGCCACGCGGGGCCGCCGATGTGCCGGCCAAGTACAAGGGCGAGTCGTGGGCCCGCCTCGGTGTGAACGTCGACCACGGTTTCGAGCCGCTGTACGTCGTCAGTCCCGAGAAGAAGTCCAAGGTCACCGAGCTGAAGGGGCTGCTGAAGGACGCGGACGAGCTGTACCTCGCGACCGACCCCGACCGGGAGGGCGAGGCCATCGCCTGGCACCTGCTCGAGACGCTCAAGCCGAAGGTCCCGGTCCGCCGGATGGTCTTCCACGAGATCACCGAGCCGGCCATCCGGGCCGCCGCAGAACACACCCGCGACCTCGACAACAACCTGGTCGACGCGCAGGAGACCCGCCGGATCCTCGACCGCCTCTACGGCTACGAGGTCAGCCCGGTGCTGTGGAAGAAGGTCATGCCGCGGCTGTCGGCGGGCCGCGTGCAGTCCGTCGCCACCCGGGTCATCGTCCAGCGCGAACGTGAGCGCATGGCCTTCCGGTCCGCGACGTACTGGGACATCGCCGCCACCCTCGACGCCGGCGCCGACGCGAGCCCCCGATCGTTCGGGGCACGGCTCGTCGGTGTCGACGGCGCCCGCGTCGCCGCCGGCCGCGATTTCGGCGCCGACGGCCGGCTCAAGTCCACCGGCGTCGTCGTGCTCGACGAGGCGTACGCGCGACGACTCGCCGACGCTCTGCACGGCGTGGACCTGACGGTGACGTCGGTCGAGAGCAAGCCGTACACCCGCAAGCCGTACGCACCGTTCATGACGTCGACGCTGCAGCAGGAGGCGGGCCGCAAGCTGCGGTTCTCGTCCGAGCGCACGATGCGCATCGCCCAGCGCCTGTACGAGAACGGCTACATCACGTACATGCGTACCGACTCGACGACCCTGTCCGAGAGCGCGATCGCCGCCGCCCGGGCCCAGGCCACCGAGTTGTACGGCGCGGAGTACGTGCACGCCACCCCGCGGCAGTTCACCCGCAAGGTCAAGAACGCGCAGGAGGCCCACGAGGCGATCCGTCCGGCCGGTGACGTGTTCGCCACGCCCGGCGAACTGCACTCGCGTCTCGACACCGACGAGTACCGCCTCTACGAACTCATCTGGCAGCGCACCGTCGCCTCCCAGATGGCCGACGCGCGGGGCACGACCCTGACACTGCGCATCACCGGCACCGCCGCGAGCGGCGAGGAATGCACGTTCTCGTCGTCCGGTCGCACCATCACCTTCCCCGGCTTCCTGAGGGCGTACGTCGAGAGCGTCGACGAAGAGGCCGGCGGCCAGTCCGACGACGCCGAATCCCGGCTGCCGAACCTGTCCGAGGGACAGCGCGTCACCGCGACGAAGCTCGACCCGGACGGTCACTCGACCAACCCGCCGGCTCGCTACACCGAGGCCAGCCTGATCAAGGCTCTCGAGGACCTCGGCATCGGCCGGCCGTCGACGTACGCGTCGATCATCAAGACCATCCTCGACCGCGGCTACGTCTACAAGCGGGGCAGCGCCCTGGTCCCGTCGTGGGTGGCGTTCGCGGTCATCGGGCTGCTCGAGGCGCATTTCGGACGCCTCGTCGACTACGGCTTCACCGCCGCCATGGAGGACGACCTCGACGAGATCGCGGGTGGTCACGAGCAGCGCACGGACTGGCTGTCGAGCTTCTACTTCGGTGGCGCCCACGGAGCCGAGAACTCGGTGGCGCGCGAGGGTGGCCTGAAGAAGATGGTGGGCGAGAACCTCGAAGACATCGACGCCCGCGAGATCAACTCCATCCGGCTGTTCGACGACGCCGAGGGCCGGGAGATCCACGTGCGCGTGGGCCGGTTCGGCCCCTACCTCGAGCGGATGGTTGCCGATCCCGACGCTCCCGACGGGGAACCGATCTCCCAGCGTGCGAACCTGCCCGACGACCTGCCGCCGGACGAGCTGACGCTCGAGTACGCGGAGAAGCTGTTCTCGACCCCGCAGGAGGGCCGGGTCCTCGGCGTCGACCCGGCCACCGGCAACGAGATCGTCGCGCGGGAGGGCCGCTTCGGTCCGTATGTGACCGAGTTGCTGCGTGAGCCGGAGCCGGAGCCCGAACCCGACATCACGCCGATCCCGGTCGAGGCGGCGCCCTCGGCGGGCGGCACCACCACCGTGGCGAAGAAGGCTGCGAAGAAGGCACCGGCGAAGAAGGCCACCAAGAAGGCGGCCGGTCCCAAGCCGCGGACGGCGTCGCTGCTCAAATCGATGGAACTGTCGACGGTGACGCTCGAGGACGCACTGCGACTGCTGTCGTTGCCGCGGGTCGTCGGGGTCGATCCTGCGACGGGTGAGGAGATCACCGCCCAGAACGGTCGCTACGGGCCGTACCTGAAGAAGGGCACCGACTCGCGGTCGCTGGCGAACGAGGAGCAGATGTTCACGGTCACCCTCGAGGAGGCGCTGAAGATCTACTCCGAGCCGAAACGACGCGGTCGGCAGGCCGCCGCCACGCCGCCGCTGCGGGAACTGGGCACCGACCCGGTCAGCGACAAGCCGATGGTGATCAAGGACGGCCGCTTCGGCCCGTACGTCACGGACGGCGAGACCAACGCCAGCCTCCGCAAGGGCGACGAGGTCGACACCATCACCGACGAGCGTGCCTCCGAGCTGCTCGCGGATCGACGTGCCCGTGGTCCGGCGAAGAAGACCGCCAAGAAGACCGCTGCGAAGAAGGCTCCCGCGAAGAAGACGGCGGCCAAGAAGACCGTCGCCAAGAAGACGACTGCGAAGAAGACGACTGCGAAGAAGACCGCCGCGCAGAAGGAGTGACCTTCCGGGTACGGCGTCCTATCCTCGCCGTGTGTACCGCGAAGCGGCGTCCGGCATACCCGGTGTGCTCGTGTGGACCGCGACGAGGACCGCGGATTCGGCGGGAACGTCCGTGCTGCCCGACGGCTGCACGGACCTGATCTGGCACGAGGACGGCCTCCTCGTCGCCGGACCGGACACCCGAGCCCAGTTCTCCGACCTGGGTGCCCGGCGTGACCTGACCGCCGTGCGTTTCGGTCCCGGCGTAGGGCCGGCGGTGCTCGGCGTGGATGCAGCCGACCTCCGTGACGCACGCGTACCGCTGGACCACATCCGGCCCGGCGCACACGTTCGTCGCCTGGTCTCGGACGCGGAGTCCGACCCGGTCGGTGCGCTCCTGCGCGAGACCCGGCGCCGTCTGGACGGCGTCGACCGCAGTGTCGAGACGAGCATCGCGGCGCAGCTCGGGGCCGGAGCGTCCGTCGCCGAGCTGGCGGCGTCGACGGGCTGGAGCGCGCGCCGGTTGCACCGGCACGCACTGCGCGCGTACGGCTACGGACCGAAGACGCTGGCACGCGTGCTGCGGTTCCGCCGCGCGGTCGGTCTCGCCCGCGCCGGCCGACCGTTCGCCGACGTCGCGGCCGAGTGCGGCTTCAGCGACCAGGCCCATCTCGCGCGGGAGGTCCGCGCCCTCTCCGGCACCACGCTCGGTGCGCTCCTCGGCTGAGCGGTCACCCGGGCAGGGCCGCGAACAGCTCGATGCTGTGCCCGTCGGGATCGTGGACGCTCGCGTACCGCTGCTTCCAGAACGCGTCCCACGGTTCGAGCGCACTCGTGCATCCCGCCTCCAGCAAGTCGCGGTACGTCGAATCCACGCCTGCCGGTGAACCGCAGTCGAAGGCGAGCGCGGGGCCACCCGTTCCCGGCCGGAAGTCCGGATGGAAGGACCGGACCGATTCGACTGTGTCCCATGCCAGGCGGAGCCCACCTGGAAGTGTCGTTTCGAAGTGCGGTTCGTCGGTACCGGCGGGCAGGTCCAGTCCGAGGCGTCGATAGCAGTCGAAGGAACGGGTCATGTCGGCGACGACGAGCCCGACCAGGGCGAGTTGTGCGGTCATACCGGTGACGCTAGGTCGCTGCGCCGTCGCCGTCTTGAAGGTTTCGGACGGCCGACGCCTCGGCGGCGTCGGAACCGGTCGCTACGCTGAGGCCATGCCCGGTGTCTTCGAACGTCTCGTCGGCCAGCGCGACGTGGAGACCGAACTGATCGCCGCAGCCACCGCGGCGCGCGGCGGCGGAGCCGGTTCCCGGATGACGCACTCGTGGCTGTTCACCGGCCCTCCCGGTTCCGGTCGGTCGATTGCGGCGCTCTGCTTCGCCGCCGCCCTGCAGTGCACCGACCCGGACGTCCCGGGTTGCGGTCGCTGCCACGCGTGCAGCACCACCATGGCCGGCACTCACGGCGACGTCCGTCGGGTCGTTCCCGAGGGGCTCACGATCAGTGTCAAGGCGATGCGCGACATCGTCCGGACCGCGTCGCGTCGTCCGAGCACCGGGCAGTGGCAGGTAGTGGTGATCGAGGATGCGGACCGTCTCACCGAGGGCGCCGCGAACGCACTGCTCAAGGTCGTTGAGGAACCGCCGGAACGCACGGTGTTCCTCCTGTGCGCACCGTCCGTGGATCCGCAGGACATCTCCGTGACCCTGCGCTCGCGATGCCGGCACGTCGCGCTCGTCACGCCCAACCCGGACGCCATCGCCCGGGTGCTGCGCGAACGCGACGGACTCGACCCCGAGACCGCGAACTGGGCGGCATCGATCAGCGGCGGCCACGTCGGGCGGGCCCGGCGTCTGGCCACCGACGAGTCCGCTCGCACCAGCCGTCGACGTGCGCTGGATCTGGCCGCGGCCGTCCTCCGCCCTGCCACCACGTACACCGCTGCGGACGAGCTGGTGCAGCGTGCGGAGGCGGAAGCCAAGGAGATCAGCGCCACGCGCGACGAACGGGAGACCGAGGAACTTCGGACCGCTCTCGGCGCCGGAGGCACCGGCAAGGGCGCTGCCGGGGCGCTCCGGGGCTCGGCGGGCGTCCTCAAGGACCTCGAACGCACCCAGAAGTCCCGACGCACCCGGACCGAGCGCGACATCATGGATCGCGCCCTCATCGATCTGGCCGGTCTCTACCGCGACGCGCTGGCACGTTCCCTGGGCGCTTCCAGCACCGCCAACCATCCCGACATGGCCGAGCGTGCCGCCGACCTGGCTTCGCGTGCCCGGCCGGAGGCGCTGCTGACCTGCATCGAGGCGATTCTCGAATGCCGCGAGGTCCTCGCGCAGAACGTCAAGCCCCGCTTCGCGGTGGCCGCGATGGCGGCCCGGTTGAGCTCGGCCTTCCGGTAGGCACCGACGGGCGGTTTGCATTGGGCAGGGGGGTAGGCGCTAGACTCGTGCGCGCCGTCAGGCACGCTGCCTTAGCTCAGTCGGTAGAGCATTTCACTCGTAATGAAAAGGTCGCGAGTTCGATTCTCGCAGGCAGCTCCGCACGACGAAGGCCCTCCATCCCGAACGCGGACGGAGGGCCTTCGTCGTACGCACGTGCACTCTCCGGTCCGCTCGCCCCGGGCAAAGGCGCCCGCCGCCGCGTTCCGTGCAGCATGATGGCGGGTGTGCTCCTGGAGATCTTCTCGATCGTTCTGATCATCGGCGCCCTGGTCGTTCTCATCCCCACTGCGGTGCGCGTGTTCCGCCGGCGCGACGACGACCACTAGTCCGATCGCCGCTGCTCGGCACCCCGCTCGGGCGTCGTCGGCTCAGTACACTCGACTTATGAGTGAGTCGTTGAAGGAGCGGGTGCGAGCGAAGATTCTGCGCCAGCGCGGAGAAGACGGCGGGCGCCCCCTCGGGGACGCAGAAGGGGACAACCCCCGGCTCATCGACATCGGCCTCGACCTGGCACTGCTGGACCAGGCCGCCGAGGGGGACCCCGTTGTGGAAGAGCTGGCCGTGAAGTACTGGGTGCCCTGATGTCGTCCGGAAAAGCGGTTTGACCAGGCGATTTGGTAAGTCGCGCAATGTTCACGTAACTTATTCCAGGTCAGAGCGACACGGACACCGACCCGGCCCGCAGGGGCTTGGGACAACGAGGTTGGACGCAGGCGCCCGATTGTTCGGTTCGGGATCTTCTGGTAGGGTTCTGGGCCGTTGCTGATCCCACCGAGTGCGTCGGGTTTGTGCCCGTCGGGTGGTGTGGGTAGGCTGGAACGGTTGCCCCGGAGCGCCGCGGACGTTGGTTCGCGGGGTGATGGTGTGTGCGTGTTCTTTGAGAACTCAACAGTGTGCCGATGAATGTCAGTGCCAAATTATTTTTGGTGCGGCCGCCCCGCGTTCGTGTGGGGTGGTTGTTGCTGGACATCGCATTCTTCCGTCTGTGATGGTCCAGTGTTTTTGCTAGTTTGAGTTTTTTGC
>NZ_AJFC01000240.1:0-3421 GCF_000256505.1 Rhodococcus sp. P14
TGGGGGTTCAAGTCCCCCCTCGGACACTCCGAATCGAGATCGTCGACGAAGGCCCCGAACCGAGCAGGTTCGGGGCCTTCGCCGCCCGCGGCGGTGGGCGTTCGCCGCTCGCGGCGGGTGGGCGGCTCAGCCGATCCGGCCCCGGCGGAAGTAGGTGATCGGGCCGATCCAGTTCACCGCGATGATCGCGGCCCATTTCGCCTTGCTGCCCGCGACCCGGTCCGCGGGGCGCCGCGCCAGATCGGTCCACGCCGTCGCGGCGAGCGAGAGCTGCACAGCGGCGAGGGTGAGCACGAGCGTCTGCTGCCCCGGGGTCAGGTCGCGGAACTTCGGGCGGCGCCGTGCGGTCATCGTCGTCTCCTTGGGTCGAGGATTCCTTCCCGCCGAGCCTGCCACGTTCCCGCCGTCGCCGGCAGAGCCACAGGTCCCACGAGGCCGGCCGGCGCGGCCCGCCCGATACCATCGGTCCGTACCGCCCCACACGACGAACAGGCCCATGACTTCGCACACCGACGCGTCGGGTATCGATCCGACCGACCTCGCCACCTGCCTCCGCGTCCTGTCCCTCGTGGACGAGCTCGACGCCGACCATCCGGATTCGGTGACGGTGCAGCGCGCCGTCGGGAGCATGTTCAAGAAGCTCAAGCGGTTGCGCCGCAACGAGACCCGTCAGGCCAAGGTCACCGCCGACCGGCAGGTGCTCGCGACGACGGCGACCGGATCGCCCACCCGCATCGACGACGAGACGGCCGGGATCGCGTTGACCTCGAACGCACCGGGGGCGAGCGCGGGCACCCTGATCCGGCCGCGGGCCTGCTACGTGTGCAAGGACAAGTACACCCGGGTCGATGCGTTCTACCATCAGCTGTGCCCGCGCTGCGCCGCGGAGAACCACGCGAAGCGGGACGCCCGTACCGATCTGACGGGCCGGCGTGCGTTGCTCACCGGCGGCCGCGCCAAGATCGGCATGTACATCGCGTTGCGGCTGCTGCGCGACGGCGCCCACCTGACGATCACGACCCGGTTCCCGAACGACGCGATCCGTCGTTTCGCGGCCATGGAGGACAGCGCCGACTGGCTGCACCGCCTGCGCATCGTCGGCATCGACCTGCGCGACCCCGCCCAGGTCGTGGCCCTGGCCGACGACGTGGCCGCGCAGGGTCCGCTCGACATCCTCGTCAACAACGCCGCCCAGACCGTGCGCCGCTCCCCCGGCGCGTACTCCGCCCTCGCCGAGGCCGAGTCCGGTCCCCTGCCCGCCGGCCCGCGGCCGGAGGTGCTCACCTTCGGCAAGCCCTCGGACGCGCACCCGGCCGCGCTGGCCGGGTCGCTGCCGTCGCAGCTGACCGCGGAGTCGCTCACCTCGCTCGCGCTGGTGGCCGGGTCGGCCACGGCCGACCGGATCGCCGCCGGTGTCGCGGTCGACGCCGGGGGGCTGCTGCCCGATCTGGTGTACACCAACAGCTGGGTGCAGACCGTCGGGGAGGTCGAGCCGCTGGAACTGCTCGAGGTGCAGCTGTGCAACTCCGTGGCACCGTTCATCCTGGTCAATCGGCTGCGGCCGGCGCTGGCGGCCTCCCCGGCCCGCCGCACGTACGTGGTGAACGTCTCCGCGATGGAGGGGCAGTTCGCCGGGCGCCGGTACAAGGGGGCCGGGCATCCGCACACCAACATGGCCAAGGCCGCGCTGAACATGCTCACCCGCACCAGCGCCGAGGACCTGCGCGCCGACGGGATCCTCATGACCGCCGTCGACACCGGCTGGATCACCGACGAACGGCCCCACCACACCAAACTGCGCCTGGCCGAGGAGGGATTCCACGCCCCGCTCGATCTCGTGGACGGGGCGGCCCGCGTGTACGACCCGATCGTGCAGGGCGAGGCCGGGGTGGACCTGTACGGCTGCTTCCTCAAGGACTACCGCCCGGCCCCGTGGTGAGCGCGTCCCGCCGGCCGGGTGAGATCCACCCGACACGTCCGCGCAGGTAGAGACCAGTTCCACACCGCCGGGAGCGGCCGGGGCGCCCCGGGACGGGGATACTGGAGACATACGCCGTCGCCGCCTCCGGAGGATCCCATGCCCGTTGCCGTAGTCCACGCCGACACCCCGGAAGGACACGCCGCGCTCACCACGGCCGCCCGCGAGGCCGCCCACGGCGACGGCACGACCCTCGTGCTCGTCGCGGTCGACGACGACGGCGCGGCCGGGCAGCGCGAACTCGACTCGATCCGCGCGGACGTCGCCGCCGCCCTGGGTGCCGACGGGTGGGAACTGCGGACGGCGGTGCACGACGGGGACCCGGTCGCCGCGCTGGTCGACCTGGTCGAGCGGTCCGGCGCGGACCGTCTCGTGGTGGGCAGCCGCGACCGCAACGCGCTCGGCAAGTTCCTGCTCGAACGGCGCCTGCAGCGGTTGCTGCTCGAGGCGCCGGTCCCCGTCCTGGTCGTCAAGGGCACCGACGCGGACGAGTAGTCGTCCGGAACGGCCGCTGCCCCGCCCGATCCGGTTAGGCTGGCGGTATGGCGTACCGGCTGTTGGCCGACGTCACCGTGGCCGCGCACCTGGCCTTCCTGCTGTATGTGACGTTCGGCGGTTTCCTGGCGTGGCGGTGGCCCCGCACGCTGGCGCTGCACGTCGTGGCGGTGGTGTGGGGGTTCGCCACCGTCCTCGCCGGGTTCGACTGCCCGCTGACCGATCTGGAGAACTGGGCGCGTCGCCGCGCCGGGATCGAGGGCCTGCCGCCGAGCGGGTTCATCGACCACTACCTGACCGGGGTGATCTACCCGGACTCGGCGGTGGGACTCGTGCGGGCCGCGGTGGCGGTGACGATCGTCGTGTCCTGGTTCGGGTGGTGGCTGCGGCGCCGTCGTGTGAGCCGCGTCGCATCCCGACTTACCCGGCAGTAGGGTGTGGCGCATGACTGCCTCCCGCGATCTCGACATCGTCGTCTACGGCGCCACCGGCTTCGTCGGCCGGATCACCGCCGCCTACCTCGCCGAACACGCCCCCGAAGGGGTGCGCATCGCCCTCGCCGGCCGCTCCCGCACCCGTCTCGACCGCATCCGCGCCGAGCTCGGGCCCGCCGCGCAGGCCTGGCCGGTACTCGAGGCGGACGCCGGCGACCCGCAGTCGCTGGCCGCGCTCGCCGCCCGCACCCGCGTGGTGGTCACCACGGTCGGCCCCTACGCCAAGTACGGGCTGCCGCTGGTGCAGGCCTGCGCCGAGGCGGGCACCGACTACGTCGACCTCACCGGCGAGGTGTTGTTCCACCGCGAGAGCATCGACCGGTTCGACGACCTGGCGCGCCGCACCGGCGCCCGCATCGTGCACTCCTGCGGATTCGACTCGATCCCCTCCGATCTCGGCGTGCACGCGCTGCACCGGGCCGTGCAGGCCGACGACGCCGGCGATCTCACCGAC
>NZ_AJFC01000241.1:0-16928 GCF_000256505.1 Rhodococcus sp. P14
CGGCGTCAGCGGCGGCACGATCGACTCGATGCGCACCCAGGTGGACGTGGTGCGCCGGGACGCCGCGGCCCGCAAGGTCGCCCTTGCCCCCTACTCGCTGTCGCCGGACCGGTCCCGCGAACCCGACCTCGGGCGCCAGAACGACCTGGCGACCGTCGACGGCCGATCCGTCGCGCCCGACCTGTCCGGCCGGCTCGCGCCGTTCTTCATGGGCCCCTACAACACCCGGGTGGTGCGCCGCAGCAACGCGCTCAGCGGCTGGGCGTACGGGCCGCGCTTCCGCTACCGGGAGACCATGAGCGTCGGTTCGTCGCGGCTGTCGCCGCTCGTGGCGACCGGTGTCGCCGCGGGCTTCGGCGCGCTGGTGGCGGGGCTGGCGTTTCCCCCGACCCGGTTCGTGCTCGACAAGCTGCTGCCCGCGCCCGGACAGGGCCCGTCCGAGTCTGCCCGCGAGCGCGGCTTCTTCACCATTGACCTCTACACCACGACGAGCACCGGTGCCCGCTACCGCGCCCGCGTCGCCGCCCAGGGCGACCCCGGCTACAAGGCGACCGCGGTGATGCTCGGCGAATCGGCACTGTCGCTGGTCCTCGGCGGCGACCGCCTCCACGCCGGGGGCGGGGTGCTCACCCCCGCCACCGCCTTCGGGGACGTACTCACCGACCGGTTGCGCGCCGCCGGATTCGAGATCACGGCCCGGCGCCTGCCGTGACCGCCGCGGCGCCGTCGCGGGAGGCGGCGACACGCCGCCCGGCGACGGCGCCGCCGCGCGCGACCGGCTATGCTCGGACGGATCGTCGCGAGAGCGGCGAACGGCAGACCTGGGAAGGGACACGAACGTGCACACGACGAGCATCGCGGCGGCTCCGGCCACCCTGCTCGCGTTGATGGCGTTCTGGCCCACCCGACGGGGCGCGTGCTTCGACCAGGAGTGTTGCTGAGCGGCGTCCGCCGCCCTCTCCCCTCCCCGGTTCGCTCCTTCGTGGTCGGAGTCTTCTGCATGTTCGCTCTTCTGGTGTTCACGCTCGTCGGTATCGGTGCGCAGCTCGTCGACGGGGCCCTCGGCATGGCCTTCGGGGTCACCGCCACCACCTTGTTGATCTTCAGCGGGATCGGTCCCGCGCACGCCAGTGCCGCCGTGCACCTCGCCGAGGTCGGCACCACCCTCGTCTCCGGCGCCTCGCACTGGCGGTTCCGGAATGTGGACTGGGGGGTGGTCGCGAAGCTGGGCGTGCCCGGCGCGCTCGGCGCCTTCCTCGGCGCGACGGTGCTCTCGAGCCTGTCCACCGCGGCCGCGATCCCGGTGACGTCGACGATCCTGCTCGCCATCGGTGTCTATGTGGCGCTGCGGTTCTCGGTCCGGCCACCGGCCGTCGCGCACGCCCGCACCTCACCGCACTCGGCGAAGTTCCTGTCCCCGCTGGGCCTGTTCGGCGGGTTCATCGACGCCAGCGGCGGCGGCGGATGGGGGCCGATCACGACCAGCACCCTGCTCTCCCGCGGCAAGACGGCCCCCCGGACCGTGATCGGCTCGGTCAGCGCCTCCGAGTTCCTCGTCGCACTCGCCGCGAGCATCGGCTTCCTCGTCGGTCTCGGCCGGGAATCGCTCGGCAACCTGCTCGTCGTGGCCGGTCTCGCCCTCGGCGGGGCCATCGCCGCACCGATCGCGGCGTGGCTGGTCAGCCGGGTACCGGCCACCCTGCTCGGCACCGCCGTCGGCGGCGTCATCGTGTTGACCAACGCACAGAAGCTGTGCACCTCGTTCGAGATCTCCGCCACGGCCACTACCCTGCTGTACCTGCTGATCGTGGCCGGCTGGATCGCGCTGCTCACGGTCTCATGGCGCCGGTCGCGCCTCACCCGCGCCGAATCCGCCGGGGCGCTCGAGCGCCTCGAGCCGGCCCGCCCCGAGCTGCGGGAGCCGGCCGCGGACCGCACGAGCTAGCGTCCCGCTCTACGCTCGGCGCATGACGAGCCCCCTCGCCGTGCTCGACGCCTACGGCGCCGCCCTCGCCGCCGCCGGCCTCGACGTCCCGGTGGAGCCGGCGCCCGGCATCGACTGCGCCCCGGCCGGGCGGTTCCTCACCGCCCGGCTGCCGGTGGCCGACCTCGCCACCGGGGCCGTGGCGGCCTTCGCGGCGGCCGCCGACCGCTACCGCCATGCCCGCGGACTCGCCCCGCAGGGGGCGCGGCTCGACCCGGAGCGGATCGCCGCGTCGTTCGCCGGGGACCGGATGCTGCGCATGGCCGGCCGGCCCGTAGAGGGGTTCGCGGCGCTGTCCGGGTTCTTCGCCGCCGCCGACGGGTGGGTGCGCACCCACGCGAACTACCCGCATCACCGGGCGCGCCTGTTGCGCGCCCTCGACCTGCCGGACGGCACCGACCGTGCCGGCTGCGCCGCCCGGCTCCGGCAGCTGCCGGCGGCGGCGGTCGAGGACGCAGCCGCCGCGCACGACGCGATCGCGGTGCGGGTGCGCACCGAGCACGAGTGGGCGACGAGCCCGCCGGGCCGGGCCGCGGCGTCGGGCCCGCTGGTCCGGATGCTCGCGCGGGACGACACCGCCGACCGGACCGTCGCAGGCGACGATCCGGCGCGGCCCCTGACCGGGCTCCGGGTGCTGGACCTGACCCGGGTGATCGCCGGGCCCGTCGCCGCCCGCGCGCTGGCCCTGCTGGGAGCGGAGGTGCTGCGCATCGATCCGCCCGCACTCCCTGAGATCACCTGGCAGCACGCCGAGAACGGGCAGGGCAAGCGCACGGCGCTGCTCGACCTGCACACTCGTCGCGGGCGGGAGACGTGGTGCCGTCTGCTCGCCGACGCCGACGTGCTGCTCACCGGCTACCGGCCCGGGGCACTCGACGCGCTGACCGGTGCGCCCGGCACGATCCGGCCCGGTCTCGTGCACGGCCGGGTGTGCGCGTGGGGATGGTCCGGGCCGTGGGCGGCCCGTCGCGGCTTCGACTCGATCGTGCAGGCCGCGTCCGGGATCGCGGTGGCCGAGGGCGACTCCGACACGCCCGGCGCGCTGCCGGTGCAGGCCCTCGACCACGCGAGCGGCTACCTGCTGGCGGCCGGGGTGCTCGATGCGCTCGCCGCGCGGCACCGGGACGGGCGGGGCCGCGACGTGGCGGTCGCGCTGGCCCGCACCGCGGCGTGGCTGCTGCAGGCGCCCGGCCGGGACCCGCACCCGCCGGTGCCGGCGCGTCCCGGGCCACGGACCGTGGCCACGCACGCGGCGGTGACCACGGCCCGTCCGGTGCTCGCCGAGTACCCGGACTATCCGTTCCCGGCCCGGGCCTGGGGCGGCGATCCGGCGGCCTGGTGGTCCAGGGGCTGGGCGGTCTAGGGGCTGGGCGGTCTGGGGGCTGGGCGGTCTAGGGTGCGGCGTCGAACGCGTCGAGGATCTGCTGGGCGGCCAGCGCCGCGGTGAGCGAGCCGTCGCGCACGGCGCGTTCGACGTCGCCGCGGAGCGCACGCACCCGGGGGCTGGTCTCGAGCCGGCGCAGCAGCTGGTCGTGCACCATCGTCCAGGTCCAGTCCACCAGCTGGCGGCGCCGGTTCTCCTCGAACAGGCCCGCCGCGGTGAGGACCCGGCGGTGCTCGAGGACGGTGTCCCAGAACGTGTCCAGGCCGGCGCCCTCGAGGCCGCTCATGGTGATCACCGGCGGCTTCCACACCGCGTCGTGCGGATGCACGAGCCGCAGGGCGCCGCCCAGTTCCCGCGCCGCGACCCGCGCGTCGCGTTCGAAGGGGCCGTCCGCCTTGTTGACCGCGACCAGGTCGGCGAGTTCGAGGACGCCCTTCTTGATGCCCTGCAGCTGGTCGCCGGTGCGGGCGAGGGTCAGGAAGGTGAAGCAGTCCACCATGTTCGCGACGGTCACCTCGGACTGCCCGACCCCGACGGTCTCGACGAGGATCACGTCGAACCCGGCGGCCTCGAGCAGCACCATCGTCTCGCGGGTGGCCTTGGCGACACCCCCGAGGGTGCCGGCCGTCGGGGACGGCCGGATGTAGGCGTCGCGCTGCACCGACAGCCGCGCCATGCGGGTCTTGTCACCGAGGATGGAGCCGCCGGTGCGGGTCGACGACGGATCCACCGCGAGCACCGCCACCCGGTGCCCCTTGCCGAGCAGGTACATGCCCAGCGCATCGATGAAGGTGGACTTGCCGACGCCGGGAACGCCGGTGATGCCGACGCGCATCGCGCCGCCCGCCTTCGGGAGCAGGCGCAGCAGCAGTTGCTGCGCCTGCTCCCGATGGTCGTCGCGGGTGGATTCGACGAGGGTGATCGCCTTCGCCAGGCCGGCCCGCCGGTTGGCGAGCACGGCCTCGGCGAGGGCGTCGACGTCGACCGCGGGCCGGCGGGTGTGACTGCCGACGGGGGTGCTGCCCATTGCGGGTCAGGCCCCGAGGTCGTGGCCGAGCTGGTCGGCGAGCTTGTGCAGCAGCCCCACCGCGGCGTCCGCGATGACGGTGCCCGGCGGGAAGATCGCGGCGGCACCGGCCTGGTACAGCTCGTCGAAGTCGCCGGGCGGGATGACCCCGCCGACGACGATCATGATGTCCGGGCGGCCCACCTCGGCGAGGGCCTCCCGCAGCGCGGGCACCAGGGTGAGGTGTCCCGCGGCCAACGACGACACGCCGATGACGTGCACGTCGTTGTCGGCCGCCTGGTTGGCGACCTCCTCGGGGGTCTGGAACAGCGGTCCCACGTCGACGTCGAAGCCGAGGTCGGCGAAGGCGGTGGCGATCACCTTCTGCCCGCGGTCGTGGCCGTCCTGGCCCATCTTCGCGACGAGGATACGCGGCCGGCGGCCTTCCTCCTCGGCGAACTTCTCGACGAGTTCGGTTGCCGTGCTGATGTTGACCGCCTTTCCGGCCTCGTCCCGGTAGACCCCGCTGATGGTGCGGATCTCGGCCTGGTGGCGGCCGTAGACCTTCTCGAGGGCATCGGAGATCTCGCCGACGGTGGCCTTGGCGCGGGCCGCGTCGATGGCCAGGGCCAGCAGGTTCGTGTCCGGCCCGGTGTCGGTCGCGCCGGCGGCGCGGGTGAGGGCGTCCAGCGCGGCCTGCACGGCCTCGGGATCGCGGTCGGCCCGCAACTGCTCGAGCTTGGCGAGCTGCTCGGCCCGCACGCGGGAGTTCTCGACCTTGAGGACCTCGATCTCGTGGTCCTCGGCGACCTGGTACTTGTTGACGCCGATCACCGGCTGGCGGCCGGAGTCGATGCGGGCCTGGGTGCGGGCCGCGGCCTCCTCGATGCGCAGCTTCGGGATGCCCTCGGAGATGGCCTGCGCCATGCCGCCGGCCTCCTCGACCTCCGCGATGTGCTTGCGGGCGCGGTTGGCGAGCTCGTGGGTGAGCCATTCGAGGTAGTACGAGCCGCCCCACGGGTCGATCGGCCGGGTGGTGCCCGACTCCTGCTGCAGCAGCAGCTGGGTGTTGCGGGCGATGCGGGCGGAGAAGTCGGTGGGCAGCGCGAGGGCCTCGTCGAGGGCGTTGGTGTGCAGCGACTGGGTGTGGCCCTGGGTCGCGGCCATCGCCTCGATGCAGGTGCGGGCGACGTTGTTGAACACGTCCTGCGCGGTGAGCGACCAGCCGGAGGTCTGCGAGTGGGTGCGCAGCGACTTGGACTTGGCCGACTTCGGGTGGAACTTCTCGACGAGCTCGGCCCACAGCAGGCGGCCGGCGCGCATCTTGGCGATCTCCATGTAGAAGTTCATCCCGATGGCCCAGAAGAAGGACAGGCGCGGGGCGAACTTGTCGATCTCCATGCCCGCGTCGAGGCCGGCGCGGATGTACTCGACGCCGTCGGCGAGGGTGTAGGCCAGCTCGAGGTCGGCGGTCGCACCGGCCTCCTGGATGTGGTAGCCGGAGATCGAGATGGAGTTGAAGCGCGGCATGTTCGCGCTGGTGTAGGCGAAGATGTCGGAGATGATCCGCATCGACGGCTTGGGCGGATAGATGTAGGTGTTGCGGACCATGAACTCCTTCAGAATGTCGTTCTGAATGGTCCCGGCCAGCTGCTCGGGCTTGACGCCCTGTTCCTCGGCGGCGACGACGTACAGCGCCAGGATCGGCAGCACCGCGCCGTTCATGGTCATCGACACCGACACCTGCGACAGGTCGATGCCGTCGAACAGCTGCCGCATGTCGAGGATCGAGTCGATCGCGACGCCGGCCATGCCGACGTCGCCCTGCACGCGGGGATGGTCCGAGTCGTAGCCGCGGTGGGTGGCGAGGTCGAACGCCACCGACAGGCCCTTCTGCCCGGCCGCGAGGTTGCGCCGGTAGAAGGCGTTGGACTCGGCGGCGGTGGAGAACCCGGCGTACTGCCGGATGGTCCACGGCTGGTTGACGTACATCGTCGGGTACGGGCCGCGGACGAACGGCTCGAGGCCCGGGTAGCTGCCCAGCGGGTAGCCCTCGGCGACGATCCGGTCGCGGTCGGCCTTGGTGTAGACGGGCTTGACGTCGATGCCCTCGGGCGTGGACCACACCACCTGCTCGGTCGTGTAGTGGTTGGCGGCGGCGACCCCGTCGACGAGCGCTGCGGCCTGCTCCTCGGTGGGGGCGGCGGGGGCCGGCGCCGCCGGATCCGTCAGCGGGACGTCGGCGAAGCTGCCGATCTTGTGTTCGATGCTCACTTACGCTCCCAGGGTGTTCAGCAGGTCGGTCAGCGCGGCGATCGCGTCGATCTTGGCGGTGAGGAACCCGTCCGGGCGCGCGGCGCCGCCGGTCTCGCTCACGGCCTTCTCCGGCCCGGCAAGCAGGACGGTGCCGACGCCGGCGTCGCGGAGGGCGGTGACGGCCGCGCCGGCCTGTTCGCCGTAGCGCTTGTCGGTGCCGCACACCACGGCGACGGTGACGTCGGCGTCGCGGACGGCGGCGGCGATGCTGTCGTCGTCGACGGACAGCGGACCGGGATTGACCGTCTCGATGCCGCCGGAGGCGAGCAGGTTCGCGGCGAACGTCGTGCGGATGTTGTGCTCGGCGATCGGCCCCAGCGGGGCGAGCAGCACCCGGGGCCGGGCGCCGTGCGCGGCGAGGTGGACGTCGGAGCGGTCGCGCAGCGCCTCGAAGGCGGCGGCGTACCGGGCGACGGCGGCCCCGGCGTCGGCGGTCTCCGCGGGCAGCGGCGCCTCGGCCAGGTTGGGGAACTCGTTGACGCCGGTCACCGCGGTCCGGCGGTGGGCGATGTCGGATTCGCGGCGGGCGCGGGTGGCGGCGATCCGCTCGGCGATCAGGCCGGCGTCGAGGGCGGCGCGGTAGCCGCCGGCCGCCTCGATCTGCTGGAAGAACTCCCACGCCTTGGCCGCGATCTGCGCCGTCAGTTCCTCGACGTACCAGGACCCGGCGGCCGGGTCGAGGACGCGGCCGAGGTTGGACTCCTCGAGCAGCAGCAGCTGGGTGTTGCGGGCGATGCGCGCGGAGAAGGCCTCCGACACCCCGAGCGCGCCGGCCGGCAGGGCGGCGTCGAACGGGAGCACGGTGACCGCGTCCGCGCCGCCGATGCCGGCGCCGAACGCGGCGAGGGTGGTGCGCAGCATGTTCACCCAGGGGTCGCGCTGGGTCATCATCGCGGCCGAGGTGACGGCGTGCTGGGGGGCGTGACCGGCGTCGGCCGCACCCACGACCTGCGCGATGCGGGCCCACAGTTGCCGGCCGGCGCGGAACTTGGCGATGGTCTGGAACTGGTCGTCCGTGGCGGCGAACCGGAACTCGATCTGGCCGAGCGCCCGGGCCGCGGACTGGCGGCTGCCGGTCAGCTCGCGCAGGTACTCGAGTCCGGCGGCGACGGCGGCACCGAGTTCCTCGGCGTCGGCGGCCCCGGCATTGTGGAATGCGGTGCCGTCGACCGTGAGGGCCCGCACGGTCTCGGCGCGGCCCGCGGCGGCGTGGGCGAGCTCGACGGCCTGGGCGACGGTGACGTCGGCGCGTCCCGAGAAGGCGCTGGTCAGCGGGGCGGCCCCGAGATGCAACCGCACGGCGGCGCGCTCGGCGACGTCGGTGCGCGCATCGAGCAGCGCGTAGAGGGCGCCCGCGGCGGCGGCGGTGTCGGCGCCGGCGTCGAGGGTGAGCGGCGCGAGATCGAGCAGGACCCTGTCGAGCGCGGCGGGCAGGTCGGCGATCGCGATGCCGTCCGCGCCGACACGCAGCCACAGGGCGCTGACGCCGTTCTCGAGGGCGTCGAGGATGCGCTCGTTCACCTCGCCGGGAGTGTCGCCGAAGCGGGCGCTGACGAGCCATCCGGTGTTGACGTCGCGGACCGCGGAACCGCCACGGACGAACGGGAAGGAGCCGGGCAGCGGCGCCTCGGGACGTTCGTCGCGCAGGCCGTAGAGGGGCGCGACGGCGACGTCGTCGTAGGTGGTGGTCTCGAGCAGCCGCTGCGGTTCCGGTCCGAGCTCCGCGGGGTCGACGCGGCGGGACTTGGCCAGCACCCCCGCCACCGCCTCCTGCCACTGCGCGTAGGCGCGCGCGGCATCCTCGGCTTCTGAAGCTAATGACACGTGAGGTCCTCTCGTACGCAGCGGGCGGGCTCGCCGAACACGGCCGTGGAAACCTTAAACTGATTCCGTTGTGATGCTAGCCGCATACACGCCGCCCCTATTGTGGGGATCACCACAGTTTCCCTAGCGATCGATAATGTCGTCGCCTAAGGAATCTACCGGGCGCCGGCGTGACGGCCCGAGGGGCCCCGCCCCCGGCCGTGCACGGCCGCGCCCCGGCGCGCGAAGCCCGGTATCGTGACCGGTCGTGACGAAGATGCTGCGGGACCGGCGGATTCTCGCGGCGGCGGCCGCGCTGGCCGTCCTCGCACTCGCCGCCCTGCTCCTGCCCCACCCGTCCGTCGCCGAGGTGCGCGCCTGGGCCGAGGCGGCCGGGCCGCTGCTTCCGCTGCTGTTCTTCCTGATCCACGCCGTGGTGACCGTGGCCCCGTTCCCCCGCACGATCTTCACCCTCAGCGCCGGGGTGCTGTTCGGGTCGGCCACGGGCATCGCGGTGACCGTCGCCGCCACGACCGTCAGCGCCGTGCTGGCGCTGCTGCTGGTGCGTGCGATCGGCCGCGGGGTGGTCGAGGAGCATCTGAGCCACCCCACGGTCCAGGCGGTCGACGAGCGACTGGCGCGGCGAGGCTGGCTGGCGGTGGGGTCGCTGCGGCTGATCGCGCCCCTGCCGTTCGCGGTGGTCAACTACTGCTGCGGGATCTCGTCGGTACGGGTGGTCCCGTACGCGCTGGCCACCGCCGCCGGCATCCTGCCGGGCACGGTAGGGGTGGTCCTGCTCGGCGACGCCCTCACGGGACGCACCCATCCCGCGCTCCTGGGGATCTCGGCGGTGTGCATCGCCGTCGGCGCCTCGGGACTGTGGCTCGAGTCCCGCCTCCCGGCGCCCCGCCCCGCGACCACCACCGTGTCATCAAGCCCTGAAGCTTGATTTTTGCTATTCAAGGCTCCATCCTTGATGAATGTTCGTGTTGACTGTCGATCAGCGCGGCAGCCGACGGGACGTCGACCGGGTCGCGGACCTGCTCGGCGAGCTGCGCGGCGCCGAGCTGCTCCGCCCCTTCGAACGCACCGCCGGCGACGAGGTGCAGGCCGTCGCAGCCGACCCGGCCGTCGTGGTCGATCTCGCCCTCGACCTCGTCCGCCGGGGCCACTGGAGCGTCGGCATCGGCGTCGGGCCCGTCGAGCAGCCCTTGCCCGCGCAGACCCGCGCCGGCCGCGGCCCGGCCTTCGAACATGCCCGCCGCGCCGTCGACCGCGCCAAGAACGCACCCGCCCGGGTCGCGGTGGAGGGACCGGACGCCGCCGCGGCCGCCGACGCGGACGCCGCCCTCACCCTGACGGCGCTGCTGGTGACCCGCCGCTCCGATGCCGGGCACGAGGCCGTCGAACTCGTCCGCCGCGGGCTCACCCAGGCCGAGGCCGCCACGCGGCTCGGCATCAGCACCCAGGCGGTGTCGCAGCGTCTGGCCGCCGCCGGATGGCAGGCCGAACCGGCCGGCCGCGACCTCGCCCGCCGTCTCCTGGAAAGGGCCGATCGTTGACCGTCGTCACCCTGGTTCTGCTCGCCGTCGCCGCGCTGGCCCCGGCCCTGGGCCTGCGCCGCGGCACCCCCGTGTGGCTCGTCGCCGGACTCGCCGCGGCGGCCCCGCCGTGCTGGCCTCGTTCCGCATCGCACGTCGGCAACCCGATGCGGGACCGGTCCCGCCGTCCCCGGCCGGACCCGAACCGCCGCCCGGACCGCTGCGCGGCGGCCGGGTGATCGGCCTGCTGGAGCGGGCGGCGGTCGCCGCCGCGATCCTGGCCGGATGGCCGGAGGGCATCGCCGTCGTGCTCGCGGTCAAGGGCCTCGCGCGTTATCCCGAACTGCGCGAACCCCAGGCCTCGGAGCAGTTCATCATCGGCACCTTCACCAGCGTGCTGTGGGCGATCGCGGTGTGCGGGGTGGGACGGGGCCTGCTCACCTGAGCGGCCGCGCAACCCCGGGATCCGGGTCCCGGGGTTCAGGTCACCGGGTCCAGGTCACTGGGGTTCGCCGTGCCGTTGCCCGGGCTGCGGCTGCACCCATCCGCCCGTGATCGGCTCGGACGGCGGCAACGCCGCCGACGGGGGCTCCCCGCCCCGGCGTTCGGCGCCGGTCGGGTTGTGCACCGCCGGATCGACCGGTTTGCGGGCGACGGCCTCCGCGGCGGCGACGGCCTGCGCGACCTCCGGATCACGCGCGGTGGAGAACCAGTCGGCCACCTCGTCGGTGTCCTCCTCCGGTCGCGGGAGCCGCTCGTCGACCGGGCTGGGCTCGAAGCGGAACACCCCGTCCTCGCCCGGCGCGCCGAGATGCCGGGCGAAGCCCTTGAGGGCGTCCCCGAAGTCGCTCGGCACCATCCACACCTTGTTCGCGTCGCCCTGCGCCATCTGCGGCAGCGTCTGCAGGTACTGGTAGGCGAGCAACTCCGGGGTGGGCCGGCCGGACTTGATCGCCGCGAACACCTTCTCGATGGCCTTCGCCTGACCCTGCGCCTCGAGGTACTTCGCGGCGCGGTCACCCTGAGCGCGCAGGATCCGCGACTGGCGGTCCGCCTCCGCCTCGAGGATGGCCGCCTGCTTGGCACCCTCGGCCGACAGGATCCGGGACTGCTTGTCACCCTCGGCGGTCTTGATCGCCGACTCCCGATGCCCCTCGGCGGTGAGGATCATCGCCCGCTTCTCGCGGTCCGCCTTCATCTGCTTCTCCATCGACTCCTGGATCGACGGAGGCGGATCGATGCTCTTGAGCTCGACCCGGGCCACCCGCAGACCCCAGCGGCCGGTCGCCTCGTCGAGCACCCCGCGCAGCTGGCCGTTGATCGAGTCGCGGGAGGTGAGCGTCTCCTCCAGGGTCATGCCGCCGACCACGTTGCGCAGCGTGGTCACCGTCAACTGCTCCACCGCCGCGATGTAGTTGCTGATCTCGTACACCGCCGCCTGCGGGTTCGTCACCTGGAAGTACACGACCGTGTCGATGCTCAGGGTGAGGTTGTCCTGGGTGATCACCGGTTGCGGCGGGAACGAGACCACCCGCTCGCGCAGATCCACCTTGGCCCGGATCCGGTCCACGAACGGGACCAGGAACGTCAGCTGACCCGACACCGTCCGGTAGTACCGGCCCAGCCGCTCGATCACCGCGGCCTCGGCCTGCGGCACCAGCGCCACCGATTTGACGACCACCAGCGCGACGAACGCCACGACAACGGCGAGCACGATCAGCGCTTCCATCTACGGTCCCTTCCACACGACGGCCGTCGCGCCGTCGATCTGCATCACGGTCACGGTCGTGCCGGGCGGGTACACCTCGGTGACGTCGAGCGGACGCGCCGTCCACACCTCCCCGTCCAGCTTCACCTGCCCGGAATGCGCGGCCACCTCCTCGAGCACCAGCGCCTGCTTGCCCGGCAGGGCGTCCACGTTCGTCGCCTTCGCCGGTGGCAGCGCGTAGCGGCGGCGCAGCACCGGCCGCACCCCGCCCAGCAGCACGAGCGACGAGACCGCGAACACCAACGCGTCGGCCCACACCGGCAGGTCCGTCGCAGCGGACACCCCCGCCGTGGCCAGAGCGGCCGCACCGAGCATCAGCAGGACGAAATCGCCCGTCAACGCCTCCGCGGCGGCGAGCACCAGCCCGGCGATCAGCCAAATCAATGCCGACACGACGCCATCCAACCACAAATCGGACATCCCGGGTGGAACCGCAGGCCAGGGCCGCGGTGCCGTCAGTCCCCGGCGGGCTCGGTGACGAAATCGACGAGCTGCTCGACCGCCCCGATCAGCGGCGCCTCGAGATCGCGGAAGCTCGACACCGCCGAATAGACGCGACGCCACCCGTCCTGCGGGCTGCCCCACCCCAGCGCCCGGCACACCCCGGTCTTCCAGTCCTGCCCACGCGGAATCGTCGGCCACGCCTCGATGCCCAGCGCCTTCGGCCGCACCGCCTGCCACACGTCGACGAACGGATGCCCGGTGACGAGCACGTGCGGCCCCAGATTCGCGGTCAGCCGCTCCTCCTTGGAACCGGCGACGAGGTGGTCGGCGAGCACCCCCACCCGGCGACCGGGACCGGGGGCGAACCCGGCGAGCCGCTCCCCCAGATTGTCGAGACCCTCGAGCTGTTCGACCACGACACCCTCGACACGCAGATCGTGCCCCCACACCCGTTCCACCAGGGCGGCGTCGTGCACCCCCTCCACCCAGATCCGGCTGCCGCGCGCGACCCGCGCCCGCAGCCCGGCGACCTTGGTCGACCCGGACGCGGACCGGCCGGCGCCGGCCGCCGCGGGGTGCGGCGTGGGCCGCACCAGGGTCACCGGGCGGCCGTCGAGGAGGAACGCCGCCGGACGCAGCGCGAACAACCGGGTGCGCCGCGCGGCGTCCTCGAGCCGGACGAAGTCGCCGTCGTAGGTGCGCTCGAAGCCGACGACTGCACCGCACCACCCGGACGCGGCGTCCTCGACCACGAGGTCTTTCTCGGCAGCCACCTCGGGAACTGCGGGTCTACGGGCGCGCGGATGGCCGGCGAAGATGTCGCCGCCGTACATGTCGGGACTCACCCGCGCCACGTTAGGGCCGCCGCGGCCGCAGCCGCGGGAGGGCACGCCGACGGTCGTGACTGCGCCGTCGCGACGGCGCCTATGCTCGGAAACCGTGAGTTCCCCCGGTCAGACCCTGACGGTGTGGGCCGGTTCCTGGCTGGCCGGACACGCCGCGCCCGACGACGTCCTCGACGCCCTGCACGCCTGGGCGCCGCTGCACCTGGTGGTCTCCCACGACGAGCCCGCCGGCGACGTCTCCGGCGTGCCCGCACGCTCCCCCGTCGACGGCGCCGCCGTGCTGCTCACCGCGCTGCGCCGGGCCGACCCGGCCGGCGCGGACGGGATCCGGCTGGTGCTGCCCGCCCCCGGCGACGTGCGCGGCCTGCCCCCGGGCACCGCGCTGGCCCGCGCCGCGGTCGCGGCCGGCGAGGCGGTGCTCGCGGGCGCACCCGGAACACCCGGTCTCGGCTTCGTCCCCTCCGTGGAGGGCCCGGACGTGCTGCGCTGGACCCTGTTCGCGGTCCCGGCGGTGCCCGAGCCGCCCGCCGAGCCCGGCCTCGGGGAGGCCGAGTTCGCCATGCGCGAGGCGGTGCGGGAGGCCGCGACCAGGGTGGGCGGGGTGCTGACCGTGGGCGCCGGCGGCCGCGCCGCCGATCCCCGGGAGCAGATCGCAGCCGAGATCGCCGAGCATGCGCGGCACCGCTATCCGGAGTCGATGCCCGAACGCGCCGCCCGCATCCTCGACTCGGCCGATCAGGTCGCGGCGATCCTCACCGTCGCCGGCCGCGGCGCGGAACCGGACGCGGCCTCGGCCACCGGGCAGGCGGCGCGGGAGCAGGCGCTGCGCCCGCTGTGGGCCGCCGTGCGCGCCGCCCGCCTCGGGGCGGTGGCGGCCACGGTCCGGGCCGGCCATCACGCCTGACGCACTGCTGGCGACACCCCGCCCGGGACGTCCCCCGGCACGATGGCGCTCTTCTCCGTCCGGATCGCCGCCCGCACCACGATCAGCAGCAGCAGCGACACCGCGAACCCGGCCAGCGCGCCGAACTGGCGCAGGTCGAACAGGAACACTTGGGTGACGAGCAGGTTCACCGCGACGGAGGCGTACAGCAGCCGCAGCGCGGACAGATCGCGGTGCCGCGCGAGCTGCCAGAGTCCGGCCACGATCAGCACGGCGCTCACGGCACCGGAGAGTTCGGCGCCGATCTCGGAGATGCCGGCGTCCTCGGCCTCCCACCCCGACCCGGCCAGTACGATCGCCAGTCCGACGAGGGTGTGGGCGGCGTGCACGGCGAACACCACCAGCACGAGCCGGCGGGCCGCGGCGGTCGCCGCCCAGGCCGTGACCCGATGCTCGATCCGGTCCCGGGCCGCGGCGATGCGCCCGTCGAATCCGGTCGTCGCCGCGACCGGCGCGGCCAGCGCGGCCCGTACCGAGCCGGCCAGCTCACGCTGCGCCGGATCCTGAACCCCTGCCAGGACGTCCAGCGCGCGGCGGCGCCCGAGCTCGTCGAGCCGGCCGAGCACGAGATCGGTCAGCGCCTCGAGACCGACGGCGAGGCGCTGCCGGTCGGTCGGGCCGCGCCGCGCCAGTGCCACGCGGGCACCGAGGTAGAACGCGACGAGCACCACGTACATCACGGCCACGGCGGGCCGGAAGAAGTAGTCGACGTCGGTGGTGAGGAACTTGCCGACCTCGTCGAGGAACAACCCGAAGCCGATCCCGCCGAGCAGCGCGGCGCGCATCCGCACCCGGCTGCCGTGCCGGATCAGGACACCGACGAGGGCGACGGCCATGAGCAGCCCGCCCCACAGCACGTGCGCGATGTGCAGGGTGCCGCCGCCGATCTGCGGATAGCCGGTCGCGGCGAGGTAGCCGCGGGTGACGAGCACGGTCGCGACGGTGGCGACGAGGAAGACCTCGACGCGGGTGAGGGCGGCGTCGTCGACGGTCATGCCGACATCTTCCCCCGGGTCGTGGCGGCCGAGCCCGATATCGGCGCGACCGCCTGCCCGTCCGGCTCGGGGCACCGGGCAGCACGGTCGGCGAGTCGACCCGGCGCGGCAGGTGGTGGCTGTCGGCCGGAGCCCGCACGCCGGGCCCGCGGGCCGGGCCCGCCCGGTCAGCGGCGCGGCCGTGCCGGGGGCCGGCAGCATTCGGGGGCGCAGAGCTCACCGTTGCACCCGACGCCGAGCAGCGGTTCGGTGCCGCGCCGCACGGGGGCGGCACCGTCGAGGCGTTCGCGCACCAGCTCACGCACCATCTGCACGAACCGCGGGTCGGTGCCGGCGGTGGCGGCGCGGACGAATGCCATGCCGAGTTCCGCGGCCCGGTCGCGCGCCTCGGTGTCGAGATCCCAGACGACCTCGAGGTGGTCGGAGACGAATCCGACCGGCACGACGACGACCGCGTCGATGCCGCGGGCGTGCAGAGCGTCGAGGTGGTCGACGATGTCCGGCTCGAGCCACGGCACCTGCGGGGGTCCGGACCGGGACTGCCACACCAGGTCGTGGTCGCCGGTGCCGGTGGCGGTGGCGACCAGGCGGGCCGCCTCGGCGACCTGCCGGCTGTAGAGGTGCCCACCCAGATCGGGGGGGCCACCGGTGGCGTCGGCGGCGGTGGGCACCGAGTGCGCGGTGAACACCAGGCGCGCCGCGTCGCGACGGTCGGCGGGCAGCTGGGCCCGGGCCGCGGCGACGGCGTCGGCGACGGCGGCGAGGAAGAGCGGATGATCGTAGAAGTGCCGCAGCTTGGTCAGCGCGGGCGCGTCGTCGCCGACGGCGGCGCGGGCGCGGGCGATGTCCTCGTGATACTGCCGGCACCCCGAATAGCCACCCCAGGCCGAGGTCGGGAACACCAGGGCGTTGCGCACCCCGTCGCCGCGCATGGCCGCGACGGTGTCCTCGATCATCGGGTGCCAGTTGCGGTTGCCGAAGTAGATCGGCAGGTCCAGCCCGGCGGCGGCGAAATCCACCTCGAGACGCGCGATGAGGTCGCGGTTGAGGGCGTTGATCGGGGACACACCGCCGAAGTGCAGGTAGTGCTCGGCGACCTCGTCGAGGCGTTCGGGTGGCACCCCCCGCCCGCGGGTGACGTTCTCGAGGAACGGGCGCACGTCGTCCGGCCCTTCCGGGCCGCCGAACGAGAGCACCAGCAGCGCGTCGTACGGCTCGGGGGTACGGGTCATGGCTCGACCCTAGGCGCCGGCACCGAAGCCGACCTGGGAATGGAAGCCCCCGTCGACGTAGACGATCGACCCGGTGGTGCCGGGCAGCCAATCCGAGAGCACCGTGCACACGGTCTTGGCGACGGGCGTCGGATCCTCGACGTCCCAGCCGATCGGGGCAGCCGCGGACCAGCCCTCGTTGAGCCGGTTCATCTCCGCCCCGGGACCGGTGGCGTCGCCGGCGATGGCCTTGGCGGCGAGGGTCTTGATCGGCCCGGCGGCGACGAGGTTGGAACGGATGCCGCGGCCGCCGACCTCCTTGGCGACGTAGCGGTTGACGGACTCGAGGGTGGCCTTGGACACGCCCATCCAGTTGTAGAAGGGCACGGCCCGGGCCGGGTCGAAGTCCATGCCGACCAGGGACGCACCGTCGCTGAGAACGGGCAGCAGCGCCTTGGCCAGTGCGGCGTAGGAGTAGGCGGACACTTCGAGGGCGACGGCGACGTCGGTCCACGGCGCGTCGAGGAACGGGCTGCCGAGGCAGGAGCGGGGCGCGAACCCGATCGAATGCACCACGCCGTCGAGGCCGTCGGGGGCGAGTTCGCGCACCCGGTCGGCGAGGGTGGCGAGATGCTCGGTGTTCTGCACGTCGAGTTCGAGGGCCGGCGGCACCGGCTGGGGGGGGGGG
>NZ_AJFC01000242.1:0-5217 GCF_000256505.1 Rhodococcus sp. P14
CGCAGCCGGTCGAAGCCGGTGATGATCACCTTCGCGCCCTGTTCCTGCGCGACCTTCGCGGTGTGGAAGGCGATGGAGGCGTCGGTGATGATGCCGGTGACGAGAATGGTCTTGCCCTCGAGCAGTCCGCCCATGAGTGTGTCGGTCCTCCAGTGAGTTTCGGATGTGGTGGCGTGCGCCGGTGTCAGTGGCCCATGCCGAGGCCGCCGTCGACGGGGATGACCGCGCCGGAGACGTACGCGGAGTCGTCGGACGCGAGGAAGCTGACGACGGCGGCGACGTCCTCGGGTCTGCCGAGACGCTGCAGCGGGATGAACTTCTTCGCGGTGTCGCGGACGTCGTCGGAGAGTTCGGCGGTCATGTCCGTCTCGATGAAGCCGGGCGCGACGACGTTGGCCGTGATCGACCGCGAGCCGAGTTCGCGGGTCACCGAGCGGGCCAGGCCGATGACGCCGGCCTTCGAGGACGCGTAGTTGATCTGCCCCGCCTGACCGGCCATGCCGACGACCGAGCCGAGGAAGATCATCCGGCCCCAGCGCCCTCGCAGCATCGCGCGGTTGGCGCGCTTCGCGCACCGGAACGCACCGGTGAGGTTGGCGTCGACGACCTTCGTGAACTGGTCCTCCGTCATCCGCATCAGCAGCGTGTCGTCGGTGATGCCGGCGTTCGCGACCAGAACCTCGACCGGTCCCTGGTGCTCTTCGACCTCCTTGAACGCGGCGTCGACGGAGTCGCTGTCGGTGACGTCGCAGCGGACGGCGAACAGCCCGTCCGGGGCGCCGGAGCCGCGGTGGGTGACGGCGACCCTGTGGCCGTCCGCCTGCAGGCGGCGGGCGACGGCGAGGCCGATGCCACGGTTGCCACCGGTGACGAGAACCGAGCGGGGGGTGGCCGCGGGGCGCGGCGATCCGGCGGGGCTGCTTGCGTCAGTCATGGGGTCAAACCCTATCTGGTGGCGGTACGGGTCGGTAACAAGGCGCCCCGAGCGGCGGGCGGACCGGCTGCTACGCAGGTCAGGGCAGGCGTTGGCGCAGCAGCAGGGCGGCGCCGACCCCACCGGTGACGGCGAGGACGCCGAGGATCAGCCAGGGGCGGCTGGCGTCCCCGCGGGTGGTCTCGTACCCGATCTGTTCCTCGAGGGTGTTGTAGGCGTCCTCGAGTTCCTGCAGGTTCGACGCGGTGAAGAAGGTGCCGCCGGAGAGGTTTGCGATCTCCTTGAGGGACGGATCGTCCACCGGAACCGGGATGCGTTCGTTCTCGATCGAGACGGTGCCGTACTCGGTGCCGAAGGAGATCGTCGAGACGGGCACGTCCTTGTCCGCGGCCTGCCGGGCGGCGGTGAATCCCCCGCGTGGGTCGTCGGGGCTCTCCGGGACGGTCTGCTTGCCGTCCGAGAGCAGCACGATCCGGGCCGGGGGTGCCTGGTCGCCGCCGCCGAGCACCGCGGCGAGGGTGTCGACGGACTGCAGGGCCGTGAAGATCGCCTCGCCGGTGGCGGTGCGTTCGCTCAGCTGCAGGTTGTCGATCGCGGTCTTGGTGGCCTCCCGGTTGGTGGTGGGCGAGACGAGCACCGACGCGGTGCCGGAGAACGCCACCAGGCCGAGATTGATGCCGGGTGTCAGGTCGTCGGCGAAGGACTTGGCGGCCGCCTGCGCGGCGGCCAGACGGGTCGGCTCGACGTCGGTGGCCTGCATCGACAAGGACACGTCGATCACCAGGACGACGGTGGCGCGGTTGCGCGGGACCCGCTGTTCGGCGGTGGGCCCGGCCGCGGCGACGGTGAGCAACGCGAGACCGGCCAGCAGCAACGCGACCGGGACGTGCCGGCTGCGGCCGGGCCGCTGCGGCGCCACCTTCTCGAGCAGTTCGAAGTTGGTGAACCGCAGCGTGTGCCGCATGCGACGGCGCTGCACCGCCACGTACCCGGCGGCGAGGGCGAGGACGACGGCCAGGAACAGCAGCCACCACGGCGCGGTGAAGTCGGAGATGCTCACCGGGCCCCCTTCACGGGCGCGCCGAAGCTGTGGCGGCGGGCGGCGACGAACCGGACCACGTCGTCGATCCAGTTGCGGTCGGTGCGCAGGCTCAGCAGGGGGGCGCCGCAGCTGCGGACCGCCCGGCGGACGGCGTCGCGGTGTTCGGTGGCGGCGCGCGCGTAGTCGGCGCGCAGCTGCTCGGTGGTGGTGAACTCGCGGGTGCGCCCGGTTTCGGGGTCGTGCAGCACGACGTCGCCGAGGTCGGGGAGTTCGAGATCGCGGCGGTCGAGGACTTCCACCGCGAGCAGGTCGTGCCGGCCGGAGAGGGCACGCAGCGACCGTTCCCAGTCGAGGGGGCCGAGGAAGTCGCTGACGACGACGACGAGGCCGCGGCGCCGCTGCGGGCGCCGCAGCGACTCGATCAGGCCGCGCAGGTCCCCGCGGGTGCCGTCGGGGGCGTGCGGGGTCGTCGCGATGGCGCGGAGCATCGCCTGCGTGTGCAGCTGGCCGCCGCGGGCGGGCACGCGGCGGGTGTGCGCCCCCGTCCCGACCACCGCGCCGATCCGGTTGCCGCCGCCGCCGGCGAGGTAGCCGACCGCGGCGGCGGCGGCCACGGCGAGGTCCCGCTTCTCACAGACCCCGGTGCCGAAGTCGAGACTGGGCGAGAGGTCGATCGCCAGCCACGTCTCGAGCTCGCGGTCGGCGACGGTCTGCCGCACGTGCGGGTGGGTGGTGCGAGCGGTGACGGACCAGTCCATCTGGCGCACGTCGTCGCCGGGCTGGTACTCGCGGGCGTCGCCGGGCTCGGAGCCGGGGCCCGGGATGAGTCCGAGGTGGTCGCCGTGCAGCACGCCGTCGAGGCGGCGCCGCACCGTCAGCTCGAGGGTTCGCAGCGCCGCAGTCAGGGCGGGGTCACGCAGCTCGCCGGAACGGAAGGTCGGCGGAGTGACCGGGGGGCGTCGGCTCACCGCTGCCCCGCACCGGCCTCCGGCCCGGGCATCCCTGCCGCCGGCGCGGCCGCGACCCCGACCGGCGCCGGGGCGGGGACGGGCGGTTCGGCCTGCGGGGCCACCTGCGGCATGCCGACGGTCTGCAGGATGCGGGCGATGATCTGGTCGGGCGAGACGTCGTCGGCGAGGGCGTCGTAGGACAGCACCAGCCGGTGCCGCAGCACGTCCGGGATGACGTCGACGACGTCCTGGGGCACGACGTAGTCGCGGCCGCGCAGCAGCGCCAGGGCCCGCGCGGCGGAGATGATGCCGAGCGTCGCCCGCGGGGACGCTCCGTAGGCGATCCAGCCGTCGACCTCGGTGAGACCGATCTCGCCGGGAGCGCGGGTGGCGAAGATGACCCGCACCACGTAGTCGACGAGGGCGTGGTGGACGAACACGCGGTTGGCGACCTGCTGCAGGCGGATCAACTCGTCGCTGTCGAGGATCTGCTTGGGTTCGGGTGCCGCCACCCCCATGCGGTAGACGATCTCGCGTTCCTCCTCCACCGTGGGGTAGTCGACGAGGACCTTGAACAGGAACCGGTCGCGCTGCGCCTCCGGCAGCGGATACACGCCCTCGTTCTCGATCGGGTTCTGGGTGGCCATCACCAGGAACGGGTCCGGCATGGGGAAGGTCCGGCCACCGATCGTGACGTGCCGTTCGGCCATCACCTCGAGCAGGGCGGACTGCACCTTCGCCGGGGCACGGTTGATCTCGTCGGCGAGCACGAAGTTCGCCACGACGGGGCCGAGTTCGGTGTCGAAGGCTTCGCGGCCCTGCCGGTAGATGCGGGTGCCGACGAGGTCGGTCGGCACGAGGTCGGGGGTGAACTGCACCCGCGAGAACGATCCGCCGACGACCTTGGCGAACGTCTCGACGGCGAGGGTCTTCGCCACGCCGGGGACTCCCTCGAGCAGCACATGGCCGCGGGCGAGGACGCCGACGAGCATCCGCTCGACGAGCCGGTCCTGACCGACGATCACCCGTTTGACCTCGTAGATGGCCTGTTCGAGCAGCCGCACATCGTGTGCCTGGTCCGACGTGCGGCCCGCCTCCCCGGTCGGGGCGGACGCGGCGGTCTTCGCGTCCGACGTTGCCGTGCCCGACGTGCCACCCTCGCGTGAGGTCACCAAGAATCCACCGCTTTCGCCTCGTTGCTGCTGGAAGTCACCTACCCACACCACTATTCCAGGTGGCGGACGTCGGCGCCGTCGCCGAGCCGGTGCCCGCGGTCACCGGTGTCGGACGAGCCTCCTCCGGCCGGGTGGGAGCAGTGTGTCAGGACACCATCCGTACCACGTACGGGGTCATGCCGTCCCAGCGTACCGGTGAGATCTTCACGTGCGAACCCGACTGCGGGGCTTCGATCATCTGCCCGTCGCCCAGGTACAGGCCCACGTGCTGGCTGGCGTTCGGGCCGTAGAAGATCATGTCGCCGCGGCGCATCTGAGCCGACGGCACCTGCTCGCCGGCGGTGTACTGGTAGCCGGTGTAGTGCGGCAGCGAGATCCCGATCCCGGCGAACGCGTAGATCATCAGCCCGGAGCAGTCGAAGCCGACCTTGTTGTAGTCGCCGTAGCTGTCCGCGACGCCGCCGTCGCGGATGCCGAGGGTCGGACCGTTCTCGTCGCCACCGCCCCACGCGTAAGGCACCCCGATCTGGGACATCGCCCGGTCGATCACCGTCTCGACGGCGGCCGCGCCGGTGAGGGTCGAGCCCCGCTCGGGGCTGGTCCGGGGCCGGCTGCGGGTGGGCGGAGTGGTGGTGGTGTCCTCCTCCACCACCGGGTCGGCGCGGTCGGGACTCGTCGCGTCCTCGGAGCCGGACTCGTCGCTGCCGTCGGTCGACGCGTCGCCCGAGCCGCCGGTGCCCGAGCCGTCGGTGCCCGCACCATCGGTGCCCGAGCCGTCGCTGCCCGAATCGTCGGTGCCCGAATCGTCGGTGCCCGCACCATCGGTATCGGACCCGCCCGTACCCGACCCGTCCGCGCCGGATTCGTCGGCACCGGATTCGTCGGCACCGGATTCGTCGGCGTCCGATCCGTCCTGCCCGGACGTGGCGCGCCCAGGCCGGGTCGTGCCGGAGGTCGGCGGCAGCGGCGACTCGAACCCGACCTCGGACTCGCCGGAGTCGGCGGCCGCGGCCTGGGGCCGCACGTAGCCGTCGATCTGGGTGTGGGGGCGCTGCCCGTTGGCCAACTCGGCCGCGCGGGCATTGGCGTCGGCGTCGGCGGGGACGCGCCGGGCGG
>NZ_AJFC01000243.1:0-14861 GCF_000256505.1 Rhodococcus sp. P14
CTCGGCCTGCCGCTGCCGATCCCACTCCGCATACTGCGCGCGCTGACCCTCGAGTCCGGTGACGGTGCCGCGGGCCCGGTCGAGTTCGGCCTGCGCCTGTGCGCGGTCCTGTTCGATGCGTTGCTTCTCGGCCGTCTGCGCGGCCAGCGCGGTGCGCGCCTCGCTGATGGCGGCCTCGGCGGCGGCACGACGTTCCTCCGCCGCCGCGGCGGCGGCGTCCGCTTCCTGCTTGCTGGCGCGCGCTCGCGAGTCCCGGTTGGCCTGCTCGGTGCGGGCACGTTCGAGCGCGTCGAGGACGGCGGTGCGGCCCGCGGAGAGCAGACGCATGATCTGGGCGCGGTCGAGCAGATCGTCGGGCCCGGTGGAGCCGATGAACGAGGCGAGCGAGGCGACATTGGTGCCCTGGACGTAGCTGTCGCGGGCGAAGGCGTCGAAGTCCTGCTGGGCCTGCCGGATCCGGGTGCCCGCGTCCTTCAGCGCCTGCTGCGACAGGGTGACGGCGTGGGCGGCGGCGTCGGCGGCGTCGCGGGCGGACTGCAGGTCGACCAGGGCGCGGTTGACGTTCTCCCGTTTGATCGCCACCTGGTTCTCGAGTTCGGCGAGGTGCTGGTCGGCTGCGGCGATGCGGAGGATGAGACCGCCCACCTGGTCCAGCCCGGCGGCGACGGCACCCCCGGCGGCCGCGAGATCGGCATCGCTCGGATTGGGTGGCGGGGGCGGGACCGCCCCGGCGGACGCGGCAGTGCCGGCGATCAGCGAGGCGGCCAGGCCGATGCCGAGGACCAGCCGCGCCGTGCGGGGCAACCGGCGTCTTCGGGGCGTCCGCGACGACTGCCGGGACATCGCCTGCCGTATTCCGCTACGCCTCACATCGCCCTCCCTCGGTCGCGCCGGCGGGACGCACCCGAGCGCAACCGGGAAAGGGGTCGGTGCAGCAGCGATCCACCGCGGACGAGGCCGCGGTTGCACCGCTCGACGGCCCGGCGTCGATTCACGGTTCGCACCGCAACCCGGCACCGGGTATGTGTGACACCCCTTCCCCAAGAGCGCCAAGTGCACCGTACGACACTTCGCACCCCGAGGAAACTCCAGTCACAGAAGACGGAAGCGTACTGAGACCTGTGTCAACGGCCTGAGCTGTGACGACGGCCACAGTCGGGGGCGAAAATTCTCCGTCGCGTCAGCGCGGGATCCGGTCGGCGGCCGCCGTCGTCGTGTCGGTGTCGTGACGGCGACGGACCGCCTTGGCGAGATACGTGGCCCCGGCCGCGCCCGCGACCGCGAGCAGCAGCAGCACCGTGAGCAACGTCCAGGGCGGCGCGGGCTCGGTGAGAGCGTCGACGAAATTCGACGCCGAGACGACCGGGTCGCCGGTGTAGGTACGGTCCTGCGCGGACTCGAGAACCACCCGATCGATGCTGTCGCTGTGCGCGCCCACCCAGCCGGGGCTGAGCACGAGCACGGTGCCGCCGTCCTCGCCGGCGACGTCCGTGGCGAGGTCGCGCAGCTGCGAATCGAGACGCGGATCGCGGTCGAGCACGACGATGCTCAGGTCGATCCCGTGCTGCTGCGCGCGTTCGACGACGGCGACGAGATCGTCGACGCGCTCCGGGGGTGCCGAGACCTGGTCGTCGGCGAGCTCGGCGAGGACCTGCTCGAGCGAGACGCCCGGCGGGAGGTCGGTGGCCGACGGCGTCAGGACACGTGGCAGGGGCGCAGACATCTCTCTCCGTGGTACTCGACGGCCACCGCTCGTGCGGCGCCGTTCGTACCCTACGCGACGAGGCGATCGCGGCGGCCGGACGCCGGATCGGCGGTTCCGTCCCACCGCTTCACAGGACAAGCGTACTGTTAGACTTGCCGCGAGACGCCTCCGACGCCGTCCGGCCCTGTTCTGCGGCCCGGCCCGGCTGCGGAGCCTCGCTTCGGCCGTCGACACAGCCCCGTCGGCGGCGAGCCTCATCGACGAGTGGAGCTGACGTGAGCACCAGTATTGATTCGTTCGGCGCCAAGGGGACGCTGGAGGTCGGAGAGAACTCGTACGAGATCTTCCGCCTCTCGGCCGTTCCCGGCACCGAGAAGCTGCCCTATGCACTGAAGGTTCTCGCCGAGAACCTGCTGCGCACCGAAGACGGTGCGAACATCACCGCCGATCACATCCGCGCCCTCGCGAACTGGGATCCGTCGGCCGAGCCGAGCGTCGAGATCCAGTTCACTCCCGCCCGGGTGATCATGCAGGACTTCACCGGCGTGCCCTGCGTGGTCGACCTCGCCACCATGCGTGAGGCCGTCACCACCCTCGGCGGCGACCCGAACAAGGTCAACCCGCTCTCCCCCGCCGACATGGTCATCGACCACTCGGTCATTCTCGACGTCTTCGGCCGGGCCGACGCCCTCGAGCGCAACGTCGACCTCGAGTACGAGCGCAACGGCGAGCGCTACCAGTTCCTGCGCTGGGGCCAGGGCGCCTTCGACGACTTCAAGGTCGTTCCCCCGGGCATGGGCATCGTGCACCAGGTCAACATCGAGTACCTGGCCCCCACCGTGATGGTGCGCAACGGCCAGGCCTACCCCGACACCTGCGTCGGCACCGACTCGCACACCACGATGGTCAACGGCCTCGGCGTGCTCGGCTGGGGCGTCGGCGGCATCGAGGCCGAGGCCGCGATGCTCGGCCAGCCGGTCTCGATGCTCATCCCGCGCGTGGTCGGCTTCAAGCTGACCGGCGAGATCCGGCCGGGCGTGACCGCCACCGACGTCGTCCTCACGGTCACCGACATGCTCCGCAAGCACGGCGTCGTCGGCAAGTTCGTCGAGTTCTACGGCGCGGGCGTCGCCGAGGTGCCGCTGGCCAACCGCGCCACCCTGGGCAACATGAGCCCCGAGTTCGGATCCACCGCCGCGATCTTCCCGATCGACGGCGAGACCATCAACTACCTGCGCCTGACCGGCCGCAGCGACGAGCAGCTCGCGCTCGTCGAGGCGTACGCCAAGGAGCAGGGCATGTGGCACGACGCGGACAAGGAGCCCGCCTACTCCGAGTACCTCGAGCTGGACCTGAGCACCGTGGTCCCGTCCATCGCCGGCCCGAAGCGCCCGCAGGACCGCATCCCGCTCACCGAGTCGAAGACCGCCTTCCGCAAGGACATCCACAACTACGTCGAGGAGCAGCACCCCGTCGAGCACACCCAGCTCGACGAGGCCGTCGAGGAGTCCTTCCCGGCGTCCGACCCGGTCGCGCTGTCCTTCGCCGACGACGGTGCCGTCGACGTCCAGTCCGCCGCCAACGGCGCGGACGGCCGGCCCACCAAGCCGGTGCGGGTCGTCTCCGAGGAACGTGGCGAGTTCGTGCTCGACCACGGCGCCGTCGTCGTCGCGGGCATCACCTCGTGCACCAACACCTCGAACCCGTCGGTGATGCTCGGCGCCGCGCTGCTCGCCCGCAACGCCGTCGAGAAGGGCCTGTCGTCGAAGCCGTGGGTCAAGACCAACATGGCACCCGGTTCGCAGGTCGTCTCCGACTACTACGAGAAGGCCGGGCTGTGGCCGTACCTCGAGAAGCTCGGGTTCTACCTCGGTGGCTACGGCTGCACCACGTGCATCGGCAACACCGGGCCGCTGCCGGAGGAGATCTCCAAGGCCGTCAACGACAACGACCTGTCGGTGACCGCCGTGCTCTCCGGTAACCGCAACTTCGAGGGTCGCATCTCCCCCGACGTGAAGATGAACTACCTCGCGTCCCCGCCGCTCGTCATCGCGTACGCCCTGGCGGGCACGATGGACTTCGACTTCGAGACCGATCCGCTCGGACAGGACCAGGACGGCAACGACGTCTTCCTGAAGGACATCTGGCCGTCGGCCCAGGAGATCGACGACACCATCAAGTCGGCGATCAGCCAGGACATGTTCCGCAAGTCCTACGCCGATGTCTTCAAGGGCGATCACCGCTGGCAGAACCTGGAGACCCCGGAGGGCGACACCTTCGCGTGGGACGCGAACTCGACCTACGTCCGCAAGGCTCCGTACTTCGACGGCATGACGATGGATCCGGCTCCGGTCTCCGACATCAAGGGTGCCCGCGTGCTGGCCCTGCTCGGCGATTCGGTCACCACCGACCACATCAGCCCGGCCGGCCCGATCAAGCCCGGCACCCCCGCCGCGCAGTACCTCGACTCCCACGGGGTCGCGCGCAAGGACTACAACTCGCTCGGGTCGCGGCGCGGCAACCACGAGGTGATGATCCGCGGCACGTTCGCGAACATCCGCCTGCAGAACCAGCTGCTCGACGGGGTCTCCGGCGGGTACACCCGCGACTTCACGCAGGACGGTGCTCCGCAGGCGTTCATCTACGACGCCTCGCAGAACTACCAGAAGGCCGGCATCCCGCTGGTCGTCCTGGGCGGCAAGGAGTACGGTTCCGGCTCGTCCCGCGACTGGGCCGCCAAGGGCACCCGCCTGCTCGGTGTCAAGGCGGTCATCACCGAGTCGTTCGAGCGCATCCACCGGTCGAACCTGATCGGCATGGGCGTCATCCCGCTGCAGTTCCCCGCGGGTGAGTCGGCGAAGTCGCTCGGACTCGACGGCACCGAGGTGTTCGACATCGCGGGCATCGAGGAGCTCAACCAGGGCACGACGCCGCGCACGGTGCACGTCACCGCCACCAAGGCGGACGGCAGCACGGTCGAGTTCGACGCGGTCGTGCGCATCGACACCCCCGGCGAGGCGGACTACTACCGCAACGGCGGCATCCTGCAGTACGTGCTGCGCAACATGATCCGGGGCTGACACCCCCCCGGATCGGCCGCCCGCACCCGCGGGCGGACCACGCTGTGCACCGGCGGCGGGCTCGGGGCGACTTCGTCTCGGGCCCGCCGTCTCCGCCCCGAAAGGACGTTCGCGGTGCCCAAGGTCAGTGAGGACCACCTCGCCGCGCGCCGGAGACAGATCCTCGCCGGCGCCCGCCGGTGCTTCGCCGAGTTCGGCTACGACGGCGCCACGGTGCGCCGCCTGGAGGACGCCACGGGACTGTCCCGCGGCGCGATCTTCCATCACTTCAAGGACAAGGACGGCCTCTTCCTGGCCCTGGCACAGGAAGACGCCGCGCGGATGGCCGACGTCGCCGCCGAGCAGGGCCTGGTGCAGGTGATGCGCGACATGCTCGCCTCACCCGAGCAGTTCGACTGGCTCGGTACCCGGCTCGAGATCACGCGGCGCCTGCGCACCGACCCGGACTTCGCGAAGGCCTGGACCCAGCACTCCGCGGAGCTGACCAAGGCGACGGTGGGCCGGCTCGAACGGCAACGCGAGGCCGGCCGGCTGCGCGACGACGTGCCGACCGAGGTCGTGCTCAGCTACCTGGACCTGGTTCTCGACGGGCTGATCGCGCGGCTTGCCTCGGGCACCGCCGACGGCGAGCTGGCGGCGGTACTGGACCTGGTCGAGGAGTCCGTGCGGCGCACCGCCGCCGGCTGACCCGGTCAGGTCGAGGCGCGTGCCGCGCTGCGCCGGTTCGGTCCGCCCCGGCCGCGCAGCGCGACGTGGGACTCCACGAGCACGTTGTGCACGAACCCGTAGGAACGGCCCGTTTCCTGCGCCAGCGTCCGGATGCTCGCCCCGGCCTCGTAGCGGCGTTTCAGTTCTGCCTGCAGACGGTCACGCGATTCCCCCGTGACCCGTGTGCCCTTGGTCAGTACGCTCCCGGCGTGCTCGGATTTGCGTGCCATCGGATCCTCCCGTCGGCTCGGCAAGGCCCCGCCTCCCAGGCTAGTTCACGGCGCGGGGCACCGGGAGGAATCGCGCAGGTCCGGGCCGCAGCGGCCGCCCGGCTCCGCACCGGAGATGCGCCCGCACCCGCCGCGCAGGTCGAAGCTCAGGCGAGCTGGATCAGCTCCAGGTACTCCTGCGACCAGTGGTCCTCGGTGCCGTCCGGGAGAAGGATGACGCGCTCCGGATCGAGCGCTTCGGCGGCCCCGGGATCGTGGGTGACGAGCACGACCGCACCGGCGTAGCTGCGCAGCGCGTCGAGCACCTGTTCCCGCGAGACCGGGTCCAGGTTGTTGGTCGGCTCGTCGAGCAGCAACACGTTCGCCGCGGAGGATACGAGCCCGGCCAGCGCCAGGCGGGTCTTCTCGCCACCGGACAGCGTCCCGGCGGGCTGGTCGAGCTGGGGGCCGGTGAACATGAACGCCCCGAGCAGCCCCCGCAGGTCCTGCTCCCCGGCGTCCGGTGCCGCGTGCCGGATGTTCTCCCACACTGTCGCATCGTCGTCGAGGGTGTCGTGCTCCTGGGCGAAGTATCCGATCTTCAGGCCGTGTCCGGGCACCAGCCCGCCCGCGTCCGGGGTCTCGACCCCCGCGAGCAGCCGCAGCAGCGTGGTCTTGCCGGCACCGTTGAGGCCGAGCACGACGACGCGGCTGCCCCGGTCGATCGCCAGGTCCACGCCGGTGAAGATCTCCAGCGAGCCGTACACCTTCGTCAGGCTCTCGGCGGTGAGCGGGGTCTTGCCGCACGGCGCCGGGTCCGGGAACCGGATCTTGGCCACCTTGTCGGCCACCCGCACCTCGTCGAGTTCGGCGAGCAGCTTGTCGGCGCGCTTGGCCATGTTCTGCGCGGCGACGGCCTTGGTGGCCTTCGCGCCGAGCTTGGCCGCCTGTTGACGCAACGCGGACGCCTTCTTCTCGGCGTTGGCACGTTCGCGGCGACGGCGCGCCTCGTCGGTGGCCCGCGCGTCGAGGTACTTCTTCCAGCCCATGTTGTAGATGTCGGCCTCACCGCGCACCGCGTCGAGGAACCACACCTTGTTCACGACGTCGGCGAGCAGGTCCACGTCGTGGCTGATGACGACCAGCCCGCCGTCGTGGTTCTGCAGGAATCCGCGCAACCAGGTGATCGAGTCGGCGTCGAGGTGGTTGGTGGGCTCGTCGAGCAGCAGGGTGGTGGCGGACTTGCCGGAACCGTCGGAGGCGGCGAACAGGATGCGGGCCAGTTCGACGCGGCGGCGCTGGCCGCCCGACAGGGTGCGCAGCGGCTGGCCCAGCACCCGGTCCGGCAGGCCGAGGCTGGTGCAGATGCGGGCCGCCTCGGATTCGGCCTCGTACCCGCCGAGGGCCGAGAAGCGTTCCTCGAGCGACCCGTACTTGCGCACCGCCCGGTCGCGGACGTTCTCGTCGACGGCCTCGGCCATGACGGCCTGCTGCTTCTCCATCGCCCGCAGGATCTCGTCGAGGCCGCGGGCGGAGAGCACGCGGTCCTTGGCGAGCACGTCGAGGTTGCCCTCGCGGGGGTCCTGCGGCAGGTACCCCAGGTCACCGGAGCGGACGACGGCACCCGCGTACGGCTCCCCCTCCCCCGCGAGGATGCGCAGGGTGGTGGTCTTGCCGGCGCCGTTGCGTCCGACCAACCCGATCCGGTCGCCCGGCTGCACCCGCAGCGCCGGTCCCGGCGCCGAGAGCAGCGTCCGCACGCCGGCGCGGACTTCCAGATCGGTGGCGGTGATCACGCGTGGGACTCCTCAGGGATGTTTCGGATCGGTTGCCGATGATGCCGCAGGGGCAGGCGCACGAACCATTCATTTTACCGTCCGCAGCGCCGACTCCCGACGTGAGATGCGCTACGTTCCCCGGCATGACGACTTCCCCCTATATCCCGCCGGCTCGGACCTGACGGGCCGGACGGCACTGGTGACCGGAGCGAGCCGCGGGATCGGCAAGGCGATCGCCGCGGCGCTGCTCGCCCGCGGCGCGAACGTGGCCCTCACGGCCCGCAAGGCCGAGCCGCTCGCCGAGGCCGCCGGCGAGCTGCGCGCCATCGGTCACCGCGGACGGGTGCTCGAGCTGCCCGGCAACGCCGGGGACGCCGAGGCCCGCGCCGAGGCGGTGCGGCGCACCGTCACCGAGCTCGGCACCCTGGACATCCTGATCAACAACACCGGCATCAACCCCGTCTTCGGGGCGCTGATGGACGCCGACCTCGACGCCGTCCGCAAGATCTTCGACGTCAACGTCGTCGCCGCGCTGGGATTCGTGCAGCAGGCCTACCGCGCATGGATGGGTGAGCACGGCGGGTCCGTGGTCAACATCGCGAGCGTGGCGGGCCTGCGGTCGACCGGGGTGATCGCCGCGTACGGGGCTTCGAAGGCGGCGCTGATCCGGCTGACCGAGGAGCTGGCCTGGCAGCTCGGCCCGGGCGTGCGCGTCAACGCGGTGGCGCCCGGGGTGGTGAAGACGAAGTTCGCGGCCGCACTCGTCGCCGACGGCGAGGACAGCGCCGCCGCCCGGTACCCCATGCGCCGGCTCGGCACCCCCGCCGACGTCGCCGAACTGGTCGCCTTCCTCGTCTCGGATGCGGCCGGGTGGATCACCGGGGAGACTGTGCGGGTGGACGGTGGACTGCTGGCGACGGGAGCGATGTAGCGGGTGATCGACGCGAAGGTGATCGATGCGGAGGTGATCGTCGTCGGGCTCGGGCCCGCCGGGCGCGCGCTGGCCCACCGCGCCGCCGCGGCCGGTCTCGACGTGCTCGCGGTGGATCCGCGGCCGGACCGGCCGTGGACGGCGACCTACGCGGCGTGGCTCGACGAGTTGCCTCCCTGGCTGCCCGAGTCGGTACTCGCGGCGCGGGTGGCGGAACCGTCGGCGTGGACCGTGCGGCCGCACCGAATTCCGCGCCCCTACGGTGTTTTCGACGCATCGGCACTGCAGCGAAGTCTGTCGCTGGACGGCGTGCGGGTCTGCACCGCCCGGGCGGACGTCGTCGCCGCCGACCACGTCGCCCTCGCGGACGGTGCGGCGCTGCGCGCGCGGGCCGTGATCGACGCGCGCGGGGTGCCTGCCCACCGCTCCCGCGCCCAGCAGACCGCCTTCGGCGTGATCGTCGACACCGCGACCGCTGCACCCGCGCTGCAGGGTCGCGACGCCTGGTTCATGGACTGGCGGCGCGACAACCGCACCGACTCGGGGGATGCGCCGTCGTTCCTGTACGCGGTGCCGCTCGGGCAGGACCGGATGCTGCTCGAGGAGACCTGCCTGGTGGGCCGGCCGGCGCTACCCCTCCCCGAGCTGCGGCGGCGACTCGAGGTCCGGCTCGCCGCGCGCGGGGTCGAACTGAGCGGATCGGAGCCCGTCGAGCGGGTGCGGTTCGGGGTGCAGCCGCCGCCGGAATCGACGCGCGGGGTGGCCCGGTTCGGGGCCCGCGGCGGTCTGATGCACCCGGGCACCGGGTACGCGGTGGCGGCCTCGCTGGCGGCGGCCGATCCCGTGGCGCACGCGCTCGCCGGGGGCCGCAAGGCCACGGCGGCGTTGTGGTCGCCCTCGGCGCGGGCGGTCGCGCAGTTGCGCGCCTCGGGGCTGCGGGTGCTGCTGAAACTGCACCCGGAACAGACCCCGGCGTTCTTCGCCGGGTTCTTCACGCTGCCGCCCGAGCGTCAGCGCTCCTACCTGTCCGGTCGCACCGACCTCGGCGGGACGGTGGCGGCGATGACCCGGATGTTCACGACGGGCTCGCCGGCCCTGCGCGGGGCCATGCTGCGCGCCCTGTGGTGACGAGTTCGCCGGGTTCCGCGCGGCGGACGCCGATCTCGATCATGATGGAACCATGCGTTCGATCTGGAAGGGTGCCATCGCGTTCGGACTGGTGAACGTGCCGGTGAAGGTCTACTCCGCCACGGAGAGCCACGACATCCGGTTCCACCAGGTGCATGCGAAGGACGGCGGCCGGATCAAGTACGACCGTGTCTGCACCGAATGCGGCGAGTCGGTGCCCTACGCCGAGATCGACAAGGCCTACGACTCCGACGAGGGCGTCCGGGTCGTGCTCACCGACGAGGACTTCGACAAGCTGCCCGTCGCGGAGAAGCACGAGATCCCGGTGCTGCAGTTCGTCCCGTCGGAGCAGATCGACCCGATCTTCTTCGAGAAGTCCTACTACCTCGAGCCGGACTCGTCGTCGCCGAAGGCGTACACGCTGCTCGCCGAGACGCTCACCCAGACCGATCGCACCGCGCTCGTGCACTTCACGCTGCGCCAACGCACCCGGCTGGCGGCACTGCGCAACCGGGACGGCGTGCTCGTGCTGCAGACCCTGCTGTGGCCGGACGAGGTGCGGTCGGTGTCGTTCCCGGTGCTCGACGACGCGGAGCCGCCGAAGCAGAAGGAAATGGCGATGGCGGAGATGCTCGTCGAGTCGATGGCCGACGATTTCCGGCCGGACGAGTTCACCGACGAGTACCAGGCCGAGCTGCGGTCGCTGATCGACGACATCATCGCCCGGGGCGGCGAGAAGGTGCTGCCGGTGACCCCGGCGGGCGAACCCGCGGCCGAGGACGCCGAGGTGCTGGATCTGGTGGCTGCGCTGCAGCGCAGCGTGGACGCCGCGTCCGGTGAGAAGAAGGGGGAGGGGGCTGCGCCGGCCCGCGGCTCGGCGGCGAAGAAGTCACCCGCCCGCAAGAGCGCCGCGAAGAAGACTCCGGCGAAGAAGACCGCCGCGAAGTCCGGCGGCACGTCGGCCGCGAAGAAGACGGCGGCAACCAAGTCGAGCGCGAAGAAGTCCACCGCCCGCAAGCGGGCCTGAGGCCCCGGCACCGGCCGGGGCCTCAGGCGTCGGACGGTACGCCCTCAGTCCAGTCCGTCGCCGAGACGGCGCAGCAGAGCGGTGAGCTGCTCGACGTCGGCGGGATCCCAGGTGGACAGGCGGCGCCGCCACCGCGCTGTCTGTTCGCGCTGCAGTGCGGTCAACCGTTCCCGGCCGTCGGCGGTGAGCGCGACGAGCCGTGCGCGGGCGTCGTGCGGATCCGGCGTCCGCTCGACCAGCCCGAGCCGGACGGCGGCGTCGATGCGTCGCGTCAACGTCGACTTCTCGATCGCGAGATCGCGGAGCAGCTCCGACATCGCCACCGCGTCCGCGCGGCCGAGCAGCACCAGCAGCGGGTAGCACGCGGGATCCAGCTGGGGGTGGACGGCGCGGGCCCGCACCCCCATCTGGTCCCGGCCGCGGCGCATCAGCGCCATGAACTCGTGTTCGAGTGCGGTGATCGGATCCACGGAGCCGGCGGCTCCCGGATCCGCGGAGCCGGCACCTCCCGGATCCGGGGACACCTGGGGGACGTGCCGGGTCACCGGCCGCGTCAGACGGTGAACCCGAGCGCGCGCAACTGCTCGCGACCGTCGTCGGTGATCTTGTCCGGTCCCCACGGCGGCATCCACACCCAGTTGATGCGCAGCTCGTCGCACAGTCCGCTGCGGACGAGGGCGTTGCGGGACTGGTCCTCGATGACGTCGGTGAGCGGGCAGGCCGCCGACGTGAGCGTCATGTCGATGGTGACGGCGTCGTCGTCCTCGGAGATGCCGTAGACCAGGCCCAGGTCGACGACGTTGATCCCGAGTTCGGGGTCGACGACGTCGCGCATCGCCTCCTCGAGCTCGTCGTACCGCTCGGGATCGAGGGCGGGGGACGCGTCCGGGGCGGCGGGGGCGGTCTCGTCCGCCGGGGTCACGGGTTCGGTCATCAGTTCTGTCCTCCACTGGCTACGGGTGCGGTCCGGTGAGTGCTGTCGGTGCCGTCGGTGATCTGCACGACGGCGTCCTTGAACGCCATCCAGCCCAGCAGCGCGCACTTCACGCGCGCCGGATACTTCGAGACCCCGGCGAAGGCGATGCCGTCGCCGAGCACGTCCTCGTCACCCTCGACGGTTCCCCGGCTGCCGACCATCTCCGCGAACGCGTCGACGGTGGCCAGGGCGCGGTCCAGCGGGAGCCCGATCACCTGGTCGGTGAGCACCGAGGTCGACGCCTGGCTGATCGAGCAGCCCTGCCCGTCGTAGGAGACGTCCGCGACGGTGCCGTCGCCGGCGAGCTGCACCCGCAACGTCACCTCGTCGCCGCACGTGGGGTTGACGTGGTGCACCTGCGCTCCGTAGGGCTCGCGCAGGCCCCGGTGGTGCGGGTGCTTGTAGTGGTCCAGGATGACCTCCTGGTACATCTGTTCCATCCGCATCAGCGTGCTCCGAAGAAGTCCTGGGCCCGGCGGATCGCCGCACCGAGCGCGGCCACCTCGTCGAGCGTGTTGTACACGGCGAAGGAGGCCCGGGCGGTCGCCGCGATCCCGAATCGGCGGTGCAGCGGCCACGCGCAGTGGTGACCGACGCGGATCTCGACGCCCTCGTCGTCGAGGATCTGTCCGAGGTCGTGCGCGTGGATCCCGTCGACGACGAACGACACGGCCCCGCCGCGCTGCTCGGCCGTGGTGGGGCCGACGATCCGCACGCCGTCGATGCCCGCGAGTTCGGCCAGGGCCGCCGCGGTGAGCTCGTGCTCGTGCGCGGCGACGGCGTCCATGCCGATCTGCTGCAGGTACCGCACCGCGGCGCCGAGTCCGACGGCCTGCGACGACATCGGCGAGCCCGCCTCGAAGCGCTGCGGTGGCGGCGCGAACGTCGAGGCCTCCATGGTGACGGTCTCGATCATCGAGCCGCCGGTGATGAACGGTGGCACGTCGGCGAGCAGCTCGCGGCGTCCGTAGAGGACGCCGACGCCGGACGGGCCGAACATCTTGTGGCCCGAGAAGGCCGCGAAGTCGACCCCGAGCGCGTGGAAGTCCACGCCCATGTGCGGCACCGACTGGCAGGCGTCGAGCACGACGACCGCGCCGACGGCCTTCGCGCGCCGCACCAGCTCCTCGACCGGCGCCACGGCCCCGGTGACGTTGGACTGGTGGGTGAAGGCGACGACCTTGACCCGGTCGGTGAGCTCGAGGGAATCGAGATCGATGCGGCCGTCGTCGGTCACCCCGTACCAGCGCAGCGTGGCGCCGGTGCGGCGGGCGAGTTCCTGCCACGGCACCAGGTTGGCGTGGTGTTCGAGCTCGGTGACGACGATCTCGTCGCCGGGCCCGACCCGCCGGGGGAACCGGGCGTCGGCGAAGGCGTAGGCGACGAGATTGAGCGACTCGGTGGCGTTCTTGGTGAACACCAGCTCGTCCGCGTCCGCGCCGACGAAGTCGGCGATCACGGCGCGGGCACCCTCGTAGGCGTCGGTGGCTTCCTCGGACAGCTCGTGCGCTCCCCGGTGCACGGCCGCGTTGCAGGTGGTCAGGAACGCCCGTTCGGCGTCGAGGACCTGCGTCGGGCGCTGCGAGGTGGCTCCGGAGTCGAGGTAGACCAGGGGTTTCCCGTCGCGCACCGTGCGCCCGAGGATCGGGAAGTCGGCCCGGATCCGGGCGACGTCCACCGTGGGCACCTGCACCGTCATCGGCTCACCGTTCCTTACTTGTCGGCACCCGCGGCCGCGGCGGCCTGGGTGAAGCGCACGTAACCGTTCGTCTCGAGTTCGTCGGCGAGCTCCGGGCCGCCGGACTCGACGACGCGGCCACCGACGAACACGTGCACGAACTGCGGCTTGATGTAGCGCAGGATGCGGGTGTAGTGGGTGATCAGCAGCACGCCGCCGTGCTCGCGTTCCTGGTAGCGGTTGACGCCCTCGGAGACCACGCGCAGGGCGTCGACGTCGAGGCCGGAGTCGGTCTCGTCGAGGATGGCGATCTTCGGCGCGAGCAGGCCCAGCTGGAGGATCTCGTGGCGCTTCTTCTCGCCGCCGGAGAAGCCCTCGTTGACGGACCGGTCGCCGAACGCCGGGTCGATGTCGAGTTCGGTCATCGCCGACTTGACCTCCTTGACCCAGTGGCGCAGCTTCGGGGCCTCACCGCGGACCGCGGTCGCGGCGGTGCGCAGGAAGTTCGACATGGACACGCCCGGGACTTCGACGGGGTACTGCATGGCCAGGAACAGGCCGGCGCGGGCCCGCTCGTCCACGCTCATCGCGAGCACGTCCTCGCCGTTGAGAGTGATCGACCCGGAGGTCACCTCGTACTTGGGGTGGCCGGCGATGGCGTACGACAGGGTGGACTTGCCCGAGCCGTTGGGGCCCATGATGGCGTGGGTCTCCCCGGACCGGACGGTGAGGTTCACGCCCTTGAGGATGTCGATCGGCTCGGCGTTGTCGTCGGTCTGGGCGACGCGGACGTGCAGGTCCTTGATCTCGAGGACGTTCTGCTCGGTGGACATGTCGGTAACGGTTCCTTCGCGAATATGGGAGAACGGGTGGGGGTCAGGCGCCGACGGCGGCGAGTTCGGCCTCGATGGCGGCCTCGAGCCGCTCCCGGACGGCGGGCACGGTGATCTTCTCGACGAGTTCGTGGAAGAACCCCCGGACCACCAGCCGGCGGGCCTGCTCCTCGGAGATGCCGCGGGCACGCAGGTAGAACAGCTGCTCGTCGTCGAACCGGCCGGTGGCGCTGGCGTGGCCGGCACCGACGATCTCGCCGGTCTCGATCTCGAGGTTGGGCACCGAGTCGGCGCGAGCCCCGTCGGTGAGCACCAGGTTGCGGTTGAGCTCGAAGGTGTCGGTGCCCTCGGCCTCGGCGCGGATGAGCACGTCCCCGATCCACACCGTGTGCGCGTCCGGCTTGCCGGAGCCGGGATCGCCCTGCAGCGCCCCCTTGTACACGACGTTGGACTTGCAGTGCGGCTGCGCGTGGTCGACGAGCAGGCGCTGCTCGAGGTGCTGGCCGGCGTCGGCGAAGTACAGGCCGAGCATCTCGGCGTCGCCGCCGGGTGCGTCGTACCGGACCGTCGGGGACACGCGCACGAGGTCACCGCCGAGCCCGACGGTGAAGTGCCGCAGCACGGCGTCGCGGCCGAGGCGGGCATGGTGGGCCGCCACGTGCACCGCGTCGTCGGCCCAGTCCTGGACGGCGACGATGTTCAGGCGCGAGCTGTCGCCGAGGACGAACTCGACGTTCTCGGCGTAGGTGCCGGAACCGCGCTGGTCGAGGACCACGGTGACCGACGCGAACGGCTCCCGCCGCCGGTG